>NZ_DAITZW010000004.1:0-19267 GCF_036847465.1 Thermovirga lienii
ACAGAGATCAAGGCAGGATTGGAGGCCAGCGATGACTTCAACAAGTACTTCACCGTTAGCGTAGATGACACCGCTATTACCATCACTGCAAAAGAGGCGGGAACAGACTTTTCTTTCACTACGACTCTAAGTGCTGTTGGCGGATCATCGTTTGCCTTATCTGACGGAACTGGTACCGTAATCCAAGCTGGTGGAACCTTGTCAGCTACCACCGACACCAGCGTGGGTGGTGCCGATGATTTCGACACGAGCGGCAGCGGCTTCGCTGTTTCGAAGGCATCTCAAAACATCACAAACATCGACACCGTGGACGGAAACCAGATGGCCGGCGGAACTTACAGCGTCATAACCTCCAACAACGTTGCCGCAGCCAGTATGCCTGTGGGGTATAACCTCAACGACCCGAACGGGTTTATGTCTGTCGATGATATTTTAACTCTCGACTTGGCATCATCCAACTTATCGTATCTCACCATGTCAATAGAAGTAACCGGTAAGGACAGTGACGCCAACACCCTTGACCTAGCCGTAGAGTACCGGGCCATGCAGAACGACGGAACCTGGACGAGCGGCTCGGTCAACCTAACAGGCGTTGATTCCAACGCAACAAACTTTGATGGCGCCGATAACATCATCTCCGGAGTAAACTTAGGTAATATGTCCTTCGACATCAATACCGCATCGGTGGGAGACAAGGCTGCTCTGACCCTGTGGGATTGGGATACTGGCGGCCTTACAAACGGTGATGTAGTCAGGATAACCGACGGAACCAACAATTACTACTTCAGCTTCACCGATGGTGCCCTTGATGGCGCTTCCGACAAGAACTTCTACATGTACCAGGTGGACAGCAACAACGTCCTCTACGACGGCGCCATCCAGATGGACTTTGACACCTATCTGGTGGATGAATCCCCTGCGTTCCAGTTCACTGTGGCAAGTGGCCTACCTGAGGGTACGGTGGCAACAGGTAACACCAAACTCAAAGACCTTGCCCAGTTCCAGGGAACGGGTGGAGTAAACTTGCTGGAGGATCCTCAGACCATAACCATCGTCCAGGGCGACGGCAAAAAGGCCACAGTTACCCTTTATGCCGACGACACCTTGGAGCAGGCTGCTACCAAGTTCAACCAGGCCATAGCGGAGACCTTGGGGCAGAAAAACTACGTGTCCTCCGCTGATGCAAACAACTTCGTGCAGTTCATCTCCTCCAGCGAAGTAACGGAGAACTCCCCCTACTCCATCGCCGGAACCTTGGTGTTCAGCAGCGCGGTGGCAGGTAAGGCCGGGGAGCTCAACTTCGTCGGAAGCGACTCCATAATCACCGCCTTGGGCCTCAACGTGATCCAGGAAAGCCAGGAAAACCGCTTCTCCGTTGACGTTACCGACTCCAACACCGGAGCAGTGGTAGCAAGCAACGTGGAACTTACCGGAAACACCCTTGTAGGCGTCATCGACCCCAACGTGGACATAGAGTTCGACAAGATGGCCAACGCAAGCATTTCCTGGAACAGCACCACTAAGAGCTGGTCCATAACCGCTGACTCTTCGTCCTTCGAGACCAATGTACACATCACTTCCAACTCAGCAGTCTTCCAGATAGGAGCCAACGAGGGCGAGAAGATGAGCATAGACTTGGGCAACATGTCCGCCGCAGCTTTGGGCGTGGACAAGGTCCTGGTAACCGACAGAGAGAGCGCCGCAAGGTCCATCACCATAATAGACAACGCCTTGAACCAGGTCTCTGAACAGAGAGCTGCTCTGGGTGCCTACCAGAACCGCTTGGAGCACACCATCAACAACCTGACCACGGCAAGCACAAACCTTACTTCCGCGGAAAGCCGCATAAGGGACGTGGACATGGCAGCAGAAATGACCGAATTCACCAAGAACCAGATCCTCATGCAGGCCGCAAGCGCCATGCTGAGCCAGGCAAACCAGCTGCCGCAGCAGGTGCTCCAGCTTCTGAGATAAGGCTATATAAACACAAAAGCATAAAAAGGGGCAGATTATATCTGCCCCTTTTATTTTTTAGCAGTATGTTTTGAAAATTTCTAAAATTAACTCGCCTTATTGACTGTTCGTTGGGATAGTAATATACTCCCCTATATATAGTTTGTAAGCCAAAAGCCGATAAGGGCAAAGCAGGCGAAGGCCTGCGGCGCAAAGCCCAGGGTCTAAGGCGCACATTTCGCGCTATGACAGCCTGGCTGCCGGCGATCTAATCCGCCCCCTGCTAGGCTCTTATCCAAATTAGGGGGAATAAAAGTGCAAAAAGATTATTTTTTCGCTATAGGTAAAACTATAAGAGTCCCCATCATTTGCAGTCGAAATCCTTATTACCTGCGCAGAGTTGAAGAAGTGTCATCTTTGGTCATAAAGGCTGTATCTCTGTGGGAAAGCATCTTCCCCCCAGAGATAAAACCACCGCACCATCACAGCCTGGGACACTTGATTAGGCTGGTCGCAGAAAGCCTCCCCCATGAAAAGCTGAAGCACCTCGAAAACAACCCCTCTTTGAATCGTGCTGCGCTCCTTTTGGATGAAGCAAAGCTCTCTGGATGCAGCAAGAATCTAGAAGAGATTTTCATACGCCTACACGAGGGATTAAACCAACTCTACACGGAATACGGAGAAGAACCTTTCGATGAGGGAAACGACCTATGGTCTCTTCAGCTGGTTTGTTCTAGCATTCCCGATGGGGAAAAACCAGGCTCCGTGAACATAGATCTAATATCAAAAAGCTTGGAAGAAATACGTGCTTTAATTTAGGAGGAACCCGCATCTTCAAGGTCATTTTTCCTGCGGCGCACTATCTGGTCCAAAAGGCCGTCCTCCTGGAGTCCGCCTCCTAGGGCTGGACCTTTATCCTCTATAGACACAATCTTTTCATAAGGGGTAGGCCTTCCTTGGCGAACCAATTCTGTGTCCAGAAGCAGGGCAACGACTACGCCCGTCACGCTCCCACTGTTGATGACGCTCAATAACTCCTGAGCAACCAAATCTTCAAAGGGAAGATAGTGAACCACCAACTCGTGCCGGGACGCCAAATCCAAGTACTTCAACAGCTTTTCGAGATTCAACATCTCAGGATGCTCCATGGCCTGACGCAGTAACCCTACAAGAGTTTTGAGGTTGACATAACTTGAGTTTCTGGCACCATCCATGCCATCCTTCTCCCAGTGAGATACCGTTACGCTGCCCACCTCGAGAAGGACCGCAAACTGAGCCTGAGTCAACCCCAAGCTCAACCTGAGCCTTTTTATGTAATCCGCAGGGACCAAAGGCCCCATTCCGTCCTTTCTAACCCCCATCATAGCCAACATCCCCAACTATCAGAGATTGAACTAACAGCCGCTTAAGTCTTCCCCAACGATCGGAGAAAAACCTTCGTCAGCAGTTCCTTGTCGGGAAAGGAACCCTCAATGCCCCTTAAAGCCTCCAAGAGGGAAAGAAAAAAGCCTTCTTTGACTTCCTCCTCAAAAGGCATCGCTCTTTCTGACTTTATCATATCATATAGATCATACACCTTTAAACATAATTTTATAGACGGCACACTTTGGTTTACAAAAAAGATCAGTGAGGACGCTCCCGCATACCCTCTCTTCTTTGTCACCTTCTGCAGAACGAAGAGAAAGTCCATTGGAGAACAAAAGAGATTAAATTCCCTGCTGTCTCCCTTGATGATGAAGGTCTCACCTTGAAACCTTCCAAGCAAGTCCACCAGAGCCTCCATAAAGGCATTGAACCCCTCCAGGTCCTTCTCTCGGCACGCTGCTTTCTGTATCTCCTTTTGCCAAGAGGCCATCTTGTATCCTTGTTTCCTTCCTGATGAACTCTTAACCTTTTTCTTTGAGGAAGGTCTGTTGTTTCTTTTTTCTTGTGACACAGTCCTGGCCGTCCTCCTTAAAATTCAGGGGGTGAATTTATTGAGTCAAATCAACAAGCCAGAGCAAGAAAACAATCTTTCTGAGCCAGCTTTCGTGGACGCAAGCGGCAAGTACATTGATGCGTCCGACTACTCATCTCTCAAGTTTCGCCTCCCTGCATTGGACATCATGCTGCAAACGATGATCGAAAAAGGCGAAAGCAGGCGGCTCATCGTGCCCCAGACGTACGGCGTCGGAGACGTTTTCATAGAACGTATAGACCCCACAGGCGCTGCATGGAAAATATGGCAGCAAAAGACCTCCAACAACGGCACAAAAACATACTACCCTGCCATTCGGTTCTTCTATGACCCCAAGAAGGGCACTATAAGGCCCATAGACTATAGGGACAAGATGGTGCACCTCGAGGGTAGAAGCAAGACCACTCAGCTTTTGATAGCGTCCTTCATGGCCTACTGGTTCGCTACATTGATGGCCATAAGCTATCTATGCTCCAAAGGACCCAAGGACGAAAAAGAATAACTTCAACGACCTACGACTTCCTCGCGGGGCTCCTTCTTCTCCCCTGAAAGCAAGCTATCAACGTCCAGCACAACTATTATCTCCGAACCGTCTATAAGTATTCCTTTCAAGAACTCCTTGGGTATGCCGCAACTGCCTTTTCCTTCGTCTATGGGCTGCAGATCCTGCCAGGGAAGCTCCACTATATTGGAGACCTCGTCGACCATGATGCCCTGGGTCACCCCTTCATCGGAACTCAATATTAGAATCCTGGCCATGGAAAGGTCATCCAGCTCCTCCATGCCAGCGAACTTTCTCAGGTCTATGAGGGAGATAAGCTCCCCTCTAACGTTCAGAAACCCTTTAAAGTAGTGGGGGGTGCCTGGAACAGAAGTCACCTTCATCAGGGGCAATATCTCCCTGACCTTCTCTATGGGCACACCGTATCTTTCATCTTTGAGACTGAAAACCACGATACTGCTCATTCTCATACCCTCCAATCAAAAATGAATCACGCCACACCCCAAGTCTGGCAGAACATTTTAAGCAAGTTACTCTCTTTGAGTTTCTTGATTACCCCGTTAACCACTCCCCTTATGTACTCTGAACTTTTCCCGTAAGCTTCAGCTATGTCGGAGAGCTTATGGGGACTGGTGTAGTTCCCCAAGCCAAACCTCCTGCACAGTATGTCGTATTCGTCGCAAGAAAGCTCTTTCCTCAAAAGGCTCAAGAACTCATCCCTGAAAAAGGTCCTCTCAAGCACTTCCTCCGGGTCCGTTTCCTCGTAGCCTACAGCACTGTTTCCCTTAAGAGCCTCTGGGCTGACCGAGAAGCTGCCCTGCTCATCACCATCGGCGAAATCTATGGAAAGGGCAACGTCCGATATGACGGCAAGAGATCTGATCCTATCAAGGTCCACCCCATCAGGGAGCTCTAACCTTTCCCCAGACTTGAAAGCCCTCACTTGCTCAGCATAGGCCCTGGCGGAAAGCCCTGCATATCCAGGCACGCTCATTCCCCTTCGATGCTGCAGTAAAGCCACCTTCATCCGCTGGTATATCCAAGGAACTCCGTAGGTACTGAACCTGGTCCCCTTTTTGTAGTCAAAGCGGCTAACTGCTATCATTAGCCCTATGATCCCCTCCTGAACCAAGTCCATAAAGGAGAGAATACTTTGGTCCTGCCCCACTCTCTCTTTGGCCTTTTTGGCGCACGCAATGACCAATCTGAGGTTGCCCAAAACAAACCTCTCGAAGGCCTCACGGTCACCCTCTTCTTGAATCTTTTTGGCCAGCATTTTTTCCTCCTCCGGAGTCAACAATGGGAACTTTCTTATTTCAATATGAAAGGGGTCAAGGGGGGCAACTTCCAAGGGTTCTTCCAAATCCCACAGCTCATCCTGTTCCACAACGGGCTCTTCCAGATCAAGCACACCATCTGCCAGGACTTCTGCCTGATCCTCTTGAGCAGGCGCATAGCCCTGTAAGGTAAAACATATCCCTCCGTGGTTTACTCTAGCCATCTACGGTTCCCTCCCTGGATCCGTCTGCAATTCATCCTACATACCTTATCGGCCGAAATGGGAATAAAGATTAGACCCGAAGGGTCAATTTCACAAAACCTCTTTTAAAGATCATCCAAATGGGATACATTTTAGACAAATGCGAAAAGGAGGCCTTTAGTATGGACGACCAAGGAAGAATAGAGAGAAAACCACCAGTTGCTCCGACGAGAAAACCAACGCTGTACACATCAGAGACTCCTGCAAAACAGGCCAAGCTCTCCTACGCCCACCATGAGTACAATATAGGGAACCTCAAATGGGTGGCCCAAATCCTGGAAGGAACACTGCGCGCCTTTGGCCGCAACGTGAAACTCAAGGTCAAAGAAGAACATATAGAAGCCTACGAAGGCAACAAAAACATCTTCTCCATATCCTACGACGAAGCTTTCAGAAAAGTCGAAGAAATTAGACTAATCCTCTCCTCTCTCGTTGACAGGGAAGCATAGGTTGTTTACATCACACCCACTAATTATACTGTATATCAGATCTAACTTTAGGAAGATACTATAATGAAAATATCTAGGAGGAGTGGTGCACCTTGCGGAAACTGTGGCAGCAGACGGCAGCTTCAATAATAATCTCGGGACTGATCGTGGTCCTTGCGGTCTTGCTAATCGTAGGTTTTCAGATCTATGCATTACAAAAAGAAAACCTCAAAAACAATATAGACCTAACTGTAAGGCACCTGTCCATGGAACTAGAAAATTACGGAACTCATCTCAAATCCCCGGTCGTCATAGTCAACAGGAGCGTTGCAGAAAAGGTCAATCCCGATGGTTGGCTGGCCTCCCCAGAGCTTGAGGACTACTACGCAGGCAACCTTTCTTACGGCCTGATCTCCGTGGCCCAAGATGCCCCATGGGCAGAGAAGTTATACTTCTACTTCAACTCCCCGCTGATAGGCAAGAAGAACATTACAGGCGCCGCGGTAGCCAAAAAAGCCGATGGCAAATGGGAGATCAATACCGACACTTCCTTAACGGTGGACAAAAACGGCTTCACAGAAACCTCTTCACAAGCCCAATGGTTCTTTGTTCCAACGAAGAAAAAGAAGGCCATATGGACTGATCCAAGGATTGTAAGCACTCCAATGGGCAAGAGAGCGGTGGTTACCTACGCCGAACCAGTAATGGTAAAGAGCAAAAAGGATCAACAGGAGATACTTTTAGGAGTGGCGGGCATTGACATCAACATCGAAGCTTTCAGCGATTTCATCAAAAACCGAGGGGAAGGAAATGGCTCCTTCAAGTTTGTGTTGTCCCCTGGCAATAAAGTTATAGCTCATCCCAAACTGGATTCTTCAACGGGGACCATCGACGAAAATGATGCAAAAGAGATAGCTTCCTTCCTCGAGGCCGTCGGAGATGTGAAAGTTATAGGTAACTTCTACGTATCCATTCAAGAGACCCCAAGCGGACTAAAGATAGGCTATGCAGTACCCAAGGCCCTTATTACAGCCCAAATACGCAACCTCCTCTTGAAGATCTCGGGTGTCTCCCTCCTTGCCCTTCTGGTGGCAGCATCCCTGGGAGTGGTGTTCGGAAGGCGTCTCGCACAGCCGATAGTTGAGATAACGGGCATCGCTCAAAAGATGGGAGAAGGGGACTTCAGAGAAGCCAAATTCAACAAGTTCAACGGCGAGGAAGTATCCCTCCTTCAAAGGTCCATATTGGATACCATGAAGAACCTGAGGGAGATGATATCCAACGTAAGCTCCCTAGCAGAGGAGCTTGCGGCCTCAGCCCAGGAAGTAGCAGCAGGGGCTGACGAAACGGGAAGAGGTGCTGAGGAAAGCATAAATCAAGTACAGAAGGTCCGAAACGCCATAGAAAAGCAATCGAATATACTGGGCACCATAGCTCAACAAATAGAACAGGTTGGAGACCTCGTACAAAACATGGAGTCCTTGATGGAGAAGCTAAAGGCTCTCCACGATGAGCAGCTTCAAGCAACACAAAAAGGCGCTGAACTTGTGAGGCAGAGTGAATCCACTGTGAAGGAACTGGATGAAATATCAACGGAAGTAAACAGCTCCTTCAAAGAGGTCACAGAGAGCATGTCTAAGATAATAGGAATGGCTCAAACCATATCCTCCATAGCAGACCAGACCAACCTTCTTGCCCTGAACGCTGCCATAGAGGCCGCCCGCGCAGGTGATGCCGGAAGAGGGTTCGCCGTGGTTGCAGAAGAGGTCCGAAAACTTGCAGAGGAATCCTCCAACGCAGCCCAGCAGATCCATTCCTACATAGAGGAGATACAGCCTCGCGTACAGAAGGCAGAAAAATCCCTATCGAAATCCAATGAGACTACAGCAAAGGGCATAGAAGCCATAGATCAAACCAGGGAAGCCTTCGAAACCATAAGAAGCGACGCTGAAAGAGCAAAAGAAGAAGGAAACCAGGTAGGAAAAGCCATGGAGGAGCTAGCCTCCCTCTACTCCAAAATAGAGGAGGCTTTGAAGACCTTCAACGAGGGACGAAGGATCGTGGAAGAATCCATAAACCATCTCTCAGCTACGGCGGAAGAACAGGCAGCTCAGGCAGAGGAGTTCTCCGCCTCAAGCCAAGGTCTCTCCGAGATGGCAGAAAAGCTGATAGGTGAGATGAACAAATTCAAGATAAGCTAAAAGACACAAAGGGGGCCCATACCGTTGAAAGGTTATGAAGACTCTTTTTTCATGATCCAAAAGCTTGTTGAGAAAGGGCTTGCAGCTAGGGGGGTCCCCATTTACTCCTTAAACTTCAAGAGTTTAAACGAAAAAGAACTTGCTGTGAACATTATACTTTACCTCCCAAAAGACATGGATACGGCAAAGGATTTCATCATTGAACAATTCGACGTTAAAAAGGGACAACAAGAACATATCAAAGGAAGGCCCCTGAAGATACCCGCAAAACTCAAAAGAAAGCGCCAAGGCCTTCCTGAGTGGCAAGACCTTAAGGGTAAGACCATGGTTTTTGTTGTGGACACCGTACTGCACCATGGGTTGAGCTCGCTCATTGCATCTACTGAGGCAAATCCATCAGATGAAGAATCCATTGCTGTCATGAAAGAACAAATAAGCCATATAGAGAACTTCTTCAATGACAAACCCTACGTACAACAAGAAGCAAAAGTGGATGCTAGCCTTAAAGAAACACCACATGTAGAAGAAGACCACACAAGTTCCTCCTTGCTATCCAAGGAGGACATAGAATCTGCCTTGAGCATCATACCAAGCGGCATAACACAACGTTGGGTAGAGTTGGCAGAAGAAAACCTCCTGGCCATAACTAATTCATATGAGGTGAAAGAAGACTGGATCAATAAGCTGGAACCTTTTTTAAAAAACGCAGGTATCACCTCGGAAGAAGACCTCGCCTCCTTCGCAGAGGCTCATCTAAACAGCTGGGAAGACCTGTACGAAGCCTTTGAAACTGCCAGGTTGCAAGGTATAATCCCAAAGGACAACCTTTCCCTCATTGATTTGTTCTGCCTTTTGTTGCAGGGCTGTTTCATGAGCAGTGGAAGGCAATTTTGAAGGGTTGCTGTTTAATATCGACCTTTTACATATACTTTTAGTGAAGTTTGGCAAACTTAATTGCACCGGGAGGAATGTATGAAAACGGAAAAGATAAAAGTCCTCATAGTGGACAACTCCGCTCTCATGAGGCTCATATTGGAGGACATGCTGTCCTCCGAAGAGGATATAGAAATAGTAGGAAAAGCCCGAAACGGTTTAGATGCCATAGAGAAGGTCAAAAAACTTGCACCCCACGTGGTGACCTTGGACATAGAAATGCCCGTCATGGATGGCATAACGGCCCTTAGGGGCATCTTGGAGGCCAATCCAACGGTCAAGGTGATAATGTTCAGCACCCTCACAAAACGAGGAGCCGACGCCACCATAAAATGCCTGGAGCTAGGAGCCTTTGATTTCGTTCACAAACCATCTCAATCTGACAAGGACGAGATCCAAAGCGTAAAAACCGATTTGATAACTAAGATAAGAAGCGCTTTTATGTCTTTGTGCTCCGACAAAACCCTTAAATTAGACCAAACATATCCTAAAAAAGTGTCCAAAGTTCCGGATGAAAAGGGAGATTACAACTTGCTATTAGTTGCATCTTCCACCGGCGGCCCCCAAGCCCTGATGAAACTTCTTCCGCAACTTCCCAAGAACTTTCCCGCTCCAATAGCCATTGTGCAACATATGCCCCCTGGGTTCACCAAAAGTTTCTCAAGTAGATTAGATCAACTGTGTAATATACATGTGGTTGAAGGTTCAGAGAATACTCCTATGACTCCTGGCGTAGCAATCCTGGCACCGGGAGGACAACACATGATAATAAAGGAAACCCAAGGGAGGATGCATTGCCATTTGGCCAACCTTCCCCCAGTCAATGGGGTGAAACCCGCAGCGGACGTTTTGTTTCAAAGCGTTTCGCTGTTGGAAAACGCAAAACCTGTAACCGTAATATTGACGGGTATGGGAAAGGACGGAGCCAAAGGTGCGTTGCTCCTAAAAGAAGAAAAAAACTCCTTCGTGATAGCCGAAAGCCCCGAGACGGCGGTTATATTCGGCATGCCCAAGGCCGCCGGAGAGGTGGGAGCCGTCGATATATTTTTACCTTTGGACCAAATAGCCCCAAAAATAACAAGCCTGTTCCAGTAGTTTTGGAGGTGCTGACGTTTGAAAAAACTTCAAGAGGACCTACTGAAAGAAATAGCTAACATCGGTACGGGAAACGCAGCTACAGCACTCTCTCAGCTGGTGGGAAAGAGAGTTGAGGTCAGCATCCCCGAGGCAGAGGTTCTGCCCTTTGAGGAGCTCCCAACCCATTTCGGAAATCCCGAAACTCCAGTGTGTGCCATACTATCCACATGCTACACCAATCTGGACATCCATCTTGTAATGATACTGTCGGAAGAGGACGCCTTTCAGCTGTCCGAGATGCTGATGGGACAAATAAGCATATCCCCCGATGGAGACCTGTACGAAGCCTTGGTGGAATCCGCCCTGGCAGAAGCTGGCAACATAGTCCTGGGGGCCTTTTTGAACGCCATGGGAGACTTCCTTAACCTGGAGCTCCATCCAGATGTCCCATCCTTGGCCTTCGACATGTTGGGATCCGTACTGGACATCTTGGTATCCATATTTGGCGAAGTTGGCGATACGGCCTTCCTCTTGAACACATCTCTCTCTTTCCCAGAGTTGGAGAGCATGGATCATTTCTCTGGGAAGATCCTGATGGTCCCTGCCCCAGGAACCTTCGAAAAGATCTTCTCCATAATGGGGGTTCTGTAGAATGAACAGGGTGAGCATCGACAAAGAAGTTATACAGTCTTCCTCTATGAGCATAAGCGTGGGAATGGGAGATATTGCAGTAGGCAAATGTCCCACCATATTGTTCAGCCTGGGGCTGGGCTCCTGCATAGGATTGGTCCTGTACTCTCCCAAGGACAAGATTGCGGCCATGGCTCATATAATGCTGCCCGAAAGTTCCTCTAAGCCTAAAGAGGCCTCTGAGAAGCCCGGCAAGTATGCAGATACGGCAGTACCTGCCTTGATATACGAACTGGAGCAACTGGGGATAACGACCAAGTCCCTCAAGGCCAAGATGGCCGGTGGGGCCAAGATGTTCGCCACATCGAAAGCCCCCGCAATGGCCATAGGAGAGAAGAACATTGCCAAAGTAATGGAGATGTTGGATAAATTCAAAATACCTATAGAGGGCAAGGACGTAGGCGGAAACAAAGGTAGAAGCGTAAGGTTCTACACTGAAACATGCACCTTAGAAGTGAAAACCATAGGTTCTAAGCCAAAGGCCATATAAAAGGTCAAGCCCTCTTATCTATGGCAAGAGCCTCACTCCTGGTAGAGGCGTTCATGAACTTGAGCCTCTCCAGGATTAGCTCCGCCAAAAAGCGATGCTCCTCCGCCTGTCGTGAAAGGGTGTAGCTTATCTCCTTGATGGAGATAACCATCTTCAAAAGCTCAGCAGAAGAGGATTTTAACCTCTCACAATCCTGGTCATCCAGGTGCAGGCATATATCCTTGACAGCCGGTTTACATCCCAAGAAATCCGCTAGGGCCTGAGCTGCATTTGCTCGTTGTGCCTCAGCCAGCATAGCCGATGCAGTAACCCTCTGAAGCTTTTCCAGAAGACCTGTCAAAAGCTCTGGTTTGTTGGCCTTTAGGACATCCCTCTCCTCCTTAAGCACCTCAAGCACTTCTCCAAGGGCTTCGACTTGTTTTTGATTTTTATCTATTAAGTCATTCAAAAGTTCGCGTATCATAGTTAGTCCTCCACGCTGTCCTTCAGACTCTCATAAAGCATATCTGCTATCCCTACCCCAGAAGATGCCTCTGCTAGCGCCTCCCCTGTCATCTCCATCGCTACGTCACAAAGAACATTGCCCTTCCTGCCCTTGTCCTCGTCACTTGAAAGGCCTTTCATCGAATTCTTGAGCATCTGCGCCAGAAAAATTCCCTCAAACTTCTTGCATGCGTCCTTCAGGCGCCGTTGCTCCTTTGAAGGGTCAGCATGACGCTGGGGCGCGCTCGCGCTCCCCATTGCCTCGTTTACCTTCATGCCAGGCCACCTCCTACATTATCACAAGCTCTCCCTGCAGCGCACCAGACTGGGCTATAGCCTGCAAGATAGTTATTATGTCTCGAGGCGTAGCCCCTAAGGCGTTGAGGCTTTTTACCACATCATCCACCGTTGCAGTGGTCCTGAGCACCGCAAGGCTCCCTGGCTCTTCCTCGGCCGCCACAGTGGCCTCACTAGTCACCACCGTTTCACCTAAAGAAAAGGGCTCCGGCTGGCTGACGTCCTTTTTGCCTTTCACAGTGACCGTCAAGTTGCCGTGGGCCACTGCTACTTCACCTATTCTGACATCGCCTCCTATCACTATGGTGCCCGTTCGCTCGTTTATGACAACCCTGGCCACAGCATCGGGCCTCACCCTTATTCCCTCCAAGGATGCAACGAAGGGCGTGAGGTTTCCCCTGTATTGGGCAGGCACAGCTATCTCCACCGTTCCGGCATCTACCGCACTGGCTATGGCCATTCCGTAACTTGAATTTATCGCTCTAGCTACCCTATCGGCGGTGGTAAAATCGGGTCTATTGAGGAAAAACATAATCTTGCCATCGTCCTGAACGTCCCATCTAGTCTCCCTCTCCACTATTGCCCCTCCTGGTATTCTGCCGGTGGTGGAAAAGTTCTTCGACACACTGGATCCACCACTGCCGGCGGAGAACCCTCCTATCGATATGGGCCCCTGGGCAACAGCATAGACCAAGCCATTGGCAGCCCTAAGGGGGGTCTGGAGCAATACGCCTCCCTCCAAACTCTTAGCGTCGCCGGCAGAACTAACCACTACGTCTATCTTCTGTCCATTTCTTGCAAAGGGAGGCAGTTCACAAGTTACCGTCACCACCGCCGTGTTCTTGCTTTTAAGATCATCGCGATCGATGGAGATACCAAAGTTCTCCACCAGGTTGCCCAGCATGGCAAGCACCAGGTCCCCTTTGTCTCCCGTACCTTGAAGACCTATAACCAGTCCCATTCCTACAAGCTGGTTGGACCTTACCCCCTCAATTCTTCCTATGTCCTTCAACCTGGTCTCAGGGTAGACCTGAGCATAAGCATCTCCCCATGGAAAAGAAAACAAGACGAAACAAACAACAAATCCAATCAGTTTCCTCAGCATTCAACAAGGATCCTCCCTAAACAGATCAGAATATGGCGTTGAACAGCCTGGTGAGAAGGCCGGGATTCTGTAGGTCACTTATGCTACCTATACCCTCCGCCCTCACTACTACGTTGGCCAAACGGTCACTCTCAATGGTGTTGTCAGGGCCTACATCCTGGGGACGAATTACCCCTTCCACCTTCAGTGTAACCGTGTCTTTGTGCACTTTAATGTCCTTGCTGCCCTCCAAACGCAGATTACCCCCCGGAAGCACCTCGGTGACCATGCATGTTATAGTGGTGGTGAAGTTGTACTTTCGTTCAGTGGAGCCATCCCCCGTGGCGCTGCTGGAAGTACTGAGCCCCAGTTTTTTTATAAAATCCAGTATTCCAAGGCCGTCCCCTGCGGAAAGGGAACTTTGCTTGTTCAAGTCCGTGGCAGCTTCGTTCTTGGCCTGAGTCTTATCGGATACTATCACGGTCACTATGTCCCCCACCTTGGATGGCCTGTGATCCGCCACTAGGGAAGGGCCGTCCACCCATAGGGACTCCCCAAAGACCACGCTTGGAATTAAAATGCAAACCAAAAAACTCAAGAGAACCTTCCTTACCGACTTCACGGCCTTCACCCTTCTCTCAATTTAAATCTAAAAGGACCATCTTTTCGTTGATAACAACAGCCTCTATGTCCTTTCTGAACTTGGGAACCCTCACCCTTATCCTGCTTCCTTGAAATCCCGACTCCAAGGCTATACCCTCGATTTCTACTTCAACTCCACCGGAACGAACGACCACGGTCACCCTATCTCCTCGTTCCACCAAATAGGGCCTCTCTATATCTCTATCGGTTATAGGCTGTCCCTTTTTTATACTCTTGGCACTTTTCATGCCAACAACTTCACCAATATCAGAAAAACACCTTCCATAACTTCTTTTGTACTCCACTAGCTGTATCTCCAAGGCCTCGGGAGACAACACCTCCCCACCCTTTATCCCCTTTGCCGCCACCACAAGGTAGGCAAACCAACGCAGTCTCACAACTTGCGCCATGACCCTCTCTCCATATCTAGTCCTTATTGTGGTGGCCCTTGCTCCTGCATATATGCTCTTAGGGCTTATCACTTCACCGTAAACTTCCAGCTTCTCCGGCTCCATCTCTAGGTGACTCCAGTGTATGTAAGGGTGCTGTTTCTGAAGCCTATGGAGGAACACCTCTGGTCCATCTCCCCTCTGAAGCTGCAATCCCTCCAAAGTTATCTCAGGGACTTCACCAAAGGCATGTGAGGGGCACAAAACCAAAATCAAAAGCAGCAATATTCGAGAAAAGGTCTTCAACATATGCTTCACCTCTGGTTTTATAATACCATCTAGAGAGAGGATAAAGGGTACATTTACCTGCCCCGATAGCCGATAAGAAAATAGAGCTTGGAATCTCTTTTGAAGGGTGGATTTGCTCCATGTCCAATACTTTTTCCGGTTTAGAGATAGGCCGAAGGGCCCTGAACTACTTCAGGCAGGCCATAGAGACATCAGGACATAACATAAGTAACGCCGACATAGAAGGCTACTCAAGACAGAGAGTGGAGGCATCTCCCACTGATCCATACACCGTACCAGGCATAAATTCCCCTGCGGGAGCAGGACAGATTGGCACAGGAGTGGGTATAGATGCCATAATAAGAATCAGAGACGCCTTTTTGGACGAACAGTTCCGGCAGGAATCAACCAAGGAGGGCTATTGGGAAGCTGTCAGCACCTCCCTGGAATACGTGGAGATGTTCCTGGGAGAACCTTCGGAAAACGCCATATCAGGCTCCCTGAGCAAACTGAACCAGGCATTGAACGAGCTTCAGAAAAATCCCGATTCATCGGCCACCAGGGAAAGTTTCTTGAGAGAACTGGATAACTTCTGCACCACAGTTAACCACATCTACGAAAATCTCGATGAGTACCGGTCTTCCTTAGACCAGGAAGTTCAACTAAAAGTAGATGAGGCAAACAGCCTACTAGACAGGATAGCTGCCCTCAACGGTCAGATAAAGACCATAAAGGCCCTTGGAGACGAACCCAACGACCTAATGGATCAAAGGGACAACTTGATAGATCAACTATCGAAACTGGTGGACGTAAAGGTAAGCCAGGCAGATAGCCTCGGCTCCATAAGCGTCAGCTTGGCAGGCCGAATCCTGGTTCAGGACGACCTTGCCAGACATCTTATGCTGGTTCCCCAAGACGGAAACAACGGTTTTTACGATGTTCAAATAGAGGACAACGAGTTTGCAACCTCCAACAACCCCCAGACCGCAACGGCTGCCATATCTCCAGAGGCAACGGAAGGAGTCCACAGTGTAGAGATATCCCGATTAGCCAATGAAAAGCATTGGGCCATTGGAGACAGTACAGGAATTAGCGGTTTTGCGTCCAAGGACGAAAGCCTTGGCATAGAGGGAGGCTTTTCCATACAGGTGGGAACCAACGGTTACTCCCCCTCTTCGAGCTCCCTCGCCGGGGGTGTGATATTGACTTCCCCGTCCACTGGAGATCTAACCCACTATACATTCAGGGCCGCTGCCGGAGGAAAAGAGCAGGTCATTACCGTGGACTGGGACACAACATCAGGGAGTTGGATCATAAACGGCTCCTTCGATGCCGGAAACCAGTTGGAAACAACCGACCTAGCCAACTTCATAAATGATCCTTCCAACGGTGTACCCCTGTACGCATCGGTAGATCCATCAGGAGAGAAGATAACCTTCAAGGGACAGGAAGGGCACCTGGTCTCCCTTACCGACATCGAAGGCAACCTAGTATCTCTCATGGGCATCAAAAAAGACTTTCCCACGGTTCAGATATCCATAACGGAGGAAGACAGCCTACAAACCATAGTCAACAAGATCAACAGTGCATACAGTATAAACTCCCAACCAAGCTCTCCTGAAGAGTGGCTCCACGCTTCCATAGAACAGGCGGTCAACGGCACTTTCTATATAAAACTGGAAAGCAACGTCATAGGAGAAAACTACAGGATAAACATCGCTCCCTCCGAAGGAAGGAGCCTGTTTGCCGCCCAAAAACTGGGCTTGGTCGATTCTGATGGTAAGACCAATATTATTCAGCACTCAGAGGACGCCCTCTTCAAGGTGGATAGTCAAAATTACCTATCGGCCACCAACGTCTTCACCAAGGCACGACCCATAACCAGTTACAACGCATTCAAAGCAGACACACTGGAGGAGGTCATACCTGGGGTGGAACTTCATCTCCACGGAGTGGGCAGAACCGACATAAGAATAGAACGTCACGTAAATGGAGGCTACATCGCCGGTCTCATAATGTCCAGAGATGAGCTGGTGCGGGAGGCCATGAACTTCCTAAACGACTTCGCCAAAACCCTATCGGACCAGATGAACGCTATTCACTATTCAGGACATGGCATAAGTTCCGGGGCCGATTTAACTGGAACCCCACTTCTTTCTCCCATAGACAGGGAGAAAGAAGCTGCAAGCGCCCTATCCGTAAACTCCACACTATGGGAAAGAACCTACTTATTGGCAACCGCTTCGGACGATGGAACTGGGCACACCACAGGAAGCGGGGATGCCTCAAAAGCTTTGGAATTGATCCAGCTTTTCTCCAAAAGGGTTTTCAACGAAGATTCTGCTACTGCAGAGGACTATTATCAATCTTTCATCGCGTCAGTGGGATCCCAAAGTAGGCAAGCCGCGGTAATGGAAGAAAACCAGTCAGTACTCACCGAACAGATATCCAACCAAAAACAGTCCATAATGGGTGTCAACATAGACGAGGAAATGATCAACATAATAACTTATCAGCACTCCTACCAGGCCATTTCTCGCTACATAACCGTCCTCGACGAGCTACTGGACAAGGTGATAAACGGAATGGGAATAGCAGGTAGGTAGGAGGGAGATAACCCCGCCTACCTAACCTGATATGTTCAGTCCCCCGCCTACAAGCTCTCTGGCAACGGAGACCTTGTTTTCCTGTTCGAGCTTCTGGAAGACCTCCTCCCAAGCACTCAAAAGTTCCTGCAAAAGTCTTTGTATCTCCTGCACTTTTTGGGAGTTCTTCTCTACGTTTGCTTCCACCAGGTGGGCGTACATGAAATCATAAAGTCTTCCGAGCTGTTCTGCCCATTCTCCACCTTCCTCGGTCCTCAGGGCGAACCTTAGTTCCCTAATTGCCTGTTGGGCAGTCTTAATCTCATGGTTGGCCTCCTCGTGATCCTTCTTCTCTATGGCCTCCACGGCTCTCTGGCATGCCCCTATGGCTATCCTGTAGGTTATGAGCAGAAGCTTCTCCTTGGGAGCCGTCAAAATCTCCTGCATCAAGTACATGTTCCTTATATCTTTGTCGTTTCCTGCCACGCGTATCACCCTTTCACCAGCGCGCTACTAAACAACCCAATGCCAGACGCCCCTGCTTACGTCCAGCCTGCCCAAAAGAATATCTTCCTCTAACGCAGAAAGGTTATCCTCTTCCGCCAAGGCCCCCAAAAAGTTATTATCAAAGCCGTAAAACTCATTATGCCTTGAGGTACCTTGGTGGCCGCTATCCCCCACATCGACGGAAAACTCTCCCAACACTAGGCCCCTTTTCTCCAAGGCGTTTCTAAGGCCATCCGAAGCCTGCTGGATCACATGCCCCACCTCTGGACCATCGACGGTCACCCTCACATTTACCGTGTTGTGGTCCGAATGCACAACCACCCGCACTTTTCCAAGCTCAGGAGGTTCTATCTGTATAACTCCCCTTTTCTCTCCACTGGAACTCCTCAATATAGTGATTGTCCTATCCATCCCCTCGGCCAAAAGGCTTGAGGACACTTGAACTCTGATAGGAAATGGCGCATCCCCTTGGTTTTGTGGAGGGACATCCCTTGCCTCAAATAAAGCCCCTGCTCCTGAAGAATCCCCAAACACAGGCTTTTCCTCTTTCACACCATCTAAATGAAACCTTGAAAGATCGGCAGTCCCTCCCACATTCTCCCTATGCTCCTCTGGACCTTTTATCAAAGGACTTTGCGCGGGGTTGACCTCCAAAGAGGCCTTTCTTTCGCCTTTCGGGGCATTTTGTTGCCCCAGTCCGTTCTCTTGGACAAAAAAGACACGGCCCTCGCTATTATCTTTGGATTCCCTAGATGTAGAAGGTCCTGAGCCTGATGAAGACGGGTTATGAACCAAAAGGGGCCCTCCCACCATTTGGTTTCCTTCTTGTTGTAGTTTTAAATCATCCCGCACATCCTCATCCTTGACGGCTTTGTGACCCTCTTCCTCATGAAGATCCTTCTCCTCTGAAGGGATGTTTCTACCACCCTTCAAGAGCCAATTGAGGCCCTTGATCAAAGTTACAAGATCATTGCCCCTTTCACTCTTCTGGGCTGCCTCAGGGTCTTTGCAAGGCCCATCTCCAAAATAAGATTCAACCTCACCACTTTCATTCAAAAAAGCCAAAAGATCTTTAGCGTCATACCCTTGGGCCATGGAACTCAGCAAAACATCCAAACCGGTTACTCTTGGTACCTGGTTTTTCTGCTGGGCACCTGCGCTGTCTAGGTTTTCAACCAACTTTAAAAGGTCAGAGAAGGCACCTTTCCCCATCCATTGAGA
>NZ_DAITZW010000004.1:19367-114731 GCF_036847465.1 Thermovirga lienii
GGTGCCTGTTCTTTCTGCTGAGCACCTTCAATCTCTGGGTTTTCAACCAACTTTAAAAGGTCAGAGAAGGCACCTTTCCCCATCCATTGAGATCTATCAAGCTGGAGAATGCTTTCCATTGGTGCCTGTTCTTTCTGCTGAGCACCTTCAATCTCTGGGTTTTCAACCAACTTTAGAAAGTCAGAGAATACCCCTTCCCCCTCGCATTGAGATCCATCAAGATGAAGAGCGCAAGAATCAAAACCATCCTTGCCAGCAACCGTATTCAACAGGCTTGAAATAGCGCTGATGTCCTTCATCTAACCACCGCCCAGCTTGATTTGAAAGCCCTCTAGATTATTTTTCGGCTCTTATGTTCCAAAGCTACATACCCGAGAGCCAAGTTTTCTATTCAGAACTGGTAGTAATTCAAAAAACCCAAGTACAACGTCATCTGAGTGAGCTCCGCGAGGCGTGTCTCCATGTCAGCGTACATGGCTTCAAGAGAGGCCTGCTCCATAGCCAACCGAGCCTCAAGCTCATCTATACGTTGGGATATAGCCCTGGCCTGCCTCTCCAGTTGGTCGATCTTATTGGGAATCTTTCCCTTCTTGGCGGTGGTGCCTCCCACGCTCTGGGATGACTCAGATACCATCCCATCGGCGTAGGCCTGAAGCTCCTTTGCAAAGGCGTTCATGACCGACTTGACCTTCTCCGGAGACTCCAACATGGCCTTCATGAACTTGCTCTCGTCAAAGGCAAGCTTTCCACTTTTTCCATAGTCACTGGAGTCCGTCTCGATTCCCAAAGAGGCCAAGGTGGCCAAGCTGCCGTCTTCATAGCTTCTAGGTTTGCTGATTATATAGCGCATGTTCTGCTTGGCTCCCCATAAGAGGGAATCGCCCCTTAGAAGCCCCCATCGTCTCTCTATGTCAGATTGGGGATCTGAAACCGGCTCTTCCGTCATTCTTATGTTGATCCAGTCCAACGCTGCGTTGTAAGCCTCGATCATGCTCTTTACGCTGCTTACTGCTTCCTCGGCATCGAGCACTATATCTATGGTTGCCTTACCCTGATACTTGACCTCAAATTTCACTCCATCAAAAAGGTCATCTATGGTGTTACTTGCGCGTTCCACGGTGAGCCCATCCACCTTGAGCATGGCATTGGAAGCCTCCTGGAGCTCGTTCTTGTACGCTCCCGTATCGTCCAAAAGACCCATCGCTTTCAGGACACCATCGGGGTCACTCACGGTAATTGAGTAATCCGCCCCCGTCTTTTCACTGGATAAAACCAACCTATTGTCTATTACCTCTGCCTTGAAGGGTGAAGCAACGCCCTTTTCCTCGGACACCTTGGAGATCTGCTCTGCTATCTTGGCCTCCACATCGGACAGGCTGTCATTGGCATCTACCGTTATGGTAACGCTGAAAGATCCAATGGACACACTGAAGGAGCCACTAACCCCCAAAGGTGCCCCTGGGTCATCCTGCCTATCCGAGGCCACCCGGTGTTCCTTGGCTACCTGAAGGACCTCTATTTCATATCTATCTATGGACGCATCACTTTGAGCATCCACAGATATAAAGTCCTCCGGCCCGCTCACCACATTTACCTCGGCGGACTTATTGAGAAACGTGGCCTCCCTGCTAAGGGGATCCAAACTGCTCCTTAAATCTTTGAAGTATGTGGCAAGCTCCTTGTAGAGGCTCTCCTTATCCTCTAACTTTTGCTGCTCTGACCTCCACTGGTTCTCTATGGCGCGCTTGCTGTTTATGAGCTCGTCAATTATGGAACCCCAATCTATTCCAGAAGATACCCCTGTAACCTGCATATCCGCCAATTAAATCACCCCCCCAATGGGCAGAAAAATCATCAAACCTTGAAGCGCTTTACTTCTTCCTCCATCTGCTCTGCAGTGGCGTTTAGCTCTTCGCTGGATGCACTGACCTCTTGAGCCGTATCAGCGAACTCCTTGAGGGATTGAGTCATGTCCCTAATGGAGAGGGCTATGGAGTTTACCGCCTCGGTCACATTCCCAACCATGCTGGCCATCTCCTGGCTTGACGCACTCTGCTCCTGCGCGGAAGCCGCCAAGTCTTGAATCTTATTGGCGACGGACTCTATGCCCTCCACTATGACCCTTAGCTTTTCCTTCACCGTTCTAGCATTAAGCTGAGACTCCTCAACGGCTTTGGCCGTGCTATGGGTCGCCTCCACCGCCCCTTGTACACCTTCTTTGATTTTGCCCAAAATGGCCCCAATGTGCTGCGTGGCTTCTTTACTGTTTTCAGCAAGTTTCCTGATCTCCTCGGCGACCACTGCAAACCCTCTGCCGGCCTCACCGGCGCGGGCCGCCTCTATGGCAGCGTTCAAAGCCAACAAGTTGGTTTGCTCCGCTATAGCGTTGATCTGCTCAAGGATATCTCCTATGTTCAAAGCCCTGTTAGCTACGTCTTTGACCACTCCCACCGTCAGAGATGTCTTTTCCTGAGCCACCTCCACGGCTTTGGTTATGTCCTCGGTGGCACTATAGCCTTCCTCGGCACTCTTCTGGACGTCGCTGGACAAGGAAGAAAGCTCCTGCGCCAACTCTGAAAGAGTCTGGGCACTGGAAGCCACTTCCTGCACACCAGCGGAAAGCTCCTCTATCGTGGCCGCTATGCTCTGGGATTCGTCGTTCACCGTCTGGGCCTTGGATGTCATCTCCTCACTCGCTGCACCCATTTCCTCCGCCATGGAAGCCAAACCATTGGCGGACTGACTTGTCTCAACTGCCATTCCCGCTATGCCTTTGAAAAGATCCCTGAGCTCCTCGGTCACCTTGTTTAGGGTCTCGCCCATCTGAGCTATCTCGTCCCTTCCCTCGGAGTCGAACCTTACGGTGAAATCTCCCTGCCCCACCAGCAAAAGCTTCTCCGCGAAAGTTCCTATCCGGCCGCTTATGTTGCTTGCAACGTACAAAATCGCTCCAACTATAACCAAAAGGCCCAACCCCATGACCAAAGAAAGCTTCATGGTCAAAGACCTAACGCCAGCAAAGAGTTCTTTCTCAGGAATCACAACACCCAAGGACCATCCTACACTTTTTATTGGAGCAAAAAAGAGAACCCTTCTATTACCCTGGGGGTCCACTATTACGCCAGAGCCTTCTTCACCAGCGACCATCTTGGAGGCCAAATCCGAAAAACCTTTGTAGCCCGCCCCATCTGCTCCCAGCACATTGAAGCTCATAACCAACTCTTTTTTGGGATGAGCCAAGGTTAAGCCGTCCCTTCCCACCAAAAAGCCATACTCCTTTCCGCCTAAGTTGAGACCTTTTATTTCATTGGTAAGATGTTCAAGCAAAATGGTGGCACCTAGGACACCCACCAGATTGCCGTTTTCTCCCTCCACCTTGCGGGCATAGACTATCACTGGCAAACCTGTTACCTTGCTTATCACTGGGTCGCTCCAAGCTGAGTCCTTTCCTTCTTTTATTATCTGCTGGAAATAATCTCTATCGCTTATGTTGGCCTTTTTCCCCAACGTTGTGTAAGCTTCACCATCGGGCTTTGCAAAAAGAAGCATCTCTACATTATCCATATTCTTAGCCGCATCCTGAAGTCCCCTTTCCATGAGCTGCCAAAACCCGGATCGAACGTCGCTTCGCACCGCTACCTGAGAAAGTTGAGATTCTACGGAGCGGAATGTCATATCCAAAAGGGCAGATTTTTCTTTCACTATGGTCATAGAGTAATCCCTTGCGTCCCTTTCTATATTGCCCTTGACGCTGCCCCACACCAAAACAGCAAGGACCCCAAACACCACAAGAGTACTTCCCACCAATAAAAGTAACATCTTGCCTCGGATGTTCATTCCTTCTCCTCCCCGCTTTATTGTTGTCTACTTCTCAATATTCCTCATAAAATATCTCCAGCACTTTGGCAGCTATGTTGCCCTTCTCCGTCTTACCAAAGGTAGCCGAGAACTTAGGTATGGCCCCCACCTTGACCACCCCAGGCTGGGATATAGGAACGCCAAGGTTTATAACATCACCCAAAGAGACATCGTGGATCTCCCTCAACGTAAGCTCAGCACTACAGAGTTCGGCTGTAACAGGAACCTCTACACCTTCTATCTTCTCCCTCAATTTGTCACGTTCTTCCTCGGACAAGGTCTTGTCCTTGGATAAAAACCACTCCTGAGGATTGAACTTATCCAATATGGGTTCAAGGGTATGATAGGGAAGCCCCAAATTCATTTTCCCTTCGGTAACCCCGACCTGCACTCTTATGGTCACAAGAAGCATCATCTCCGTCTTGGGAGCTATCTGAACAAAAAAGGGATTGCTCTCTATTCCCGAAAGCTTAAAGCGTACGTTGTTTTCAATGGTTTTCCAGCTTTCGTCCAGTTCCTTCAATACCCTGTGAAGAATTTTATCCACTATGGAAAACTCCAGATCGGTGAACTCCCTAATGTGAGAAGGAGGAGCCCCTTTGCCTCCCAAGAGCCTTTCTATCAACGCAAAGACCAAATGCTGACTTACCTCTAGGATAGCCTTTCCACCAAGAGGATTTACCTCCAGAATGGCTATGGTAGTGGGCGAAGCCACTGATCGCACGAACTCCTCATAAGGAATTTGCTCCACATTGGCTATGTCTACGGAGACCACTGAGCGGGTCATCGCGGAAAAGGTGCTCGTCAGGTACCTGCCGAACGCCTCATGGAGCATCTGAAAGGCCCTGATCTGGTCCCTATTGAACTTGCTGGGACGCTTGAAATCATAGACCTTAACACTTTTCCCAGGCTCCTCAACTACGGCATTTGCCTCGCCTGATGCAATAGCACTCAACAATTTATCTATCTCGGACTGATTAAGGACATCTACCAAGCTTTCTCCCCCCGCTATTGGGTAATAAAGGATTTCACTAAAACCCTTCTTATGGGCATCTCAACGCCCTCAAAGGTTGGAGCAACCTCGTTCAACCGGATAGCTATCCTCTCCAAAAGCCTAAGTAGCCCTTCAGCGCTCTTGAAACTATCCTTACCAGCCATGAGACACTGGGCTATTACCTCGTTCCTGAAGAGCACCTTCCAGTAATCGTCTTTGCTCAGCTCCTCCAGGACCTTTTCGTTCTCCAGCTCAAGAACCAACTCAAAACTCGCCAGAAGGTCCCCTGAAAGGTCGCCCGGCAAGGACAATCTAAACTCCCCAAGGTCGAAAACGGGGTAACTTTTGTTTTTAACCACGTCAAGACTTTCTGCAGGTTTTTTGCCTACTATCCCGCTGAAATAAAGCCCCGCAACCACTCCCACAACAATTACAATTAAAATAATGCCCCCAAAAATGGCTATTTTTTTAATTTTGCCTTTCAACGAAGGCCCCCCTAACTCTTGGCGTTTAAAGTAGACGTCATCTCTTATACTTTACTACTAGTATAAGAATCGGATGATGGCCATACAGCCTTTAGATTAGTGGCTTAACGTAAAGGAAAGGAAGATCGTTGAATGTTAAAAAAGTTTGTTCTTATGCTTGTTTTGTCCTTGCATTTGATAGTTATCCATCACACACCCACGGCCTTTGCGGAAAAAGGGCCTCGTCATAAAGTGCTCTTCATTACAGAGAGCAATCAAAAGACCCAAATGGCCACAAAAGCCTTGATGCTTCTTTTAAATGACCCCACGGAAAAAGTTCCTTTCATCACAGCCACACTAACCATAAGCCCTCTGGGTTCATTAACTTACTATAACATATTGGAACAGATAAAATCCCAAAAACCAACCGCATGCGTCTTTCTTCTAAAGACCCACCAATTCCCTTCCCTTGCAAAAATAATGGAGGAAGAAGAAATCCCATCCATATTCCCCTGGGGAGGCCCAGTGGAGGATAACCTTCATGAAAGGGCCTATACTTTCTTCATGAATTGGAACGAAGCCTCGCGCTTCGAGGCTTTAGGGATTTGGGCAGAAAGAAAAAATCTGCGAAAATGGAGCCTAATCGCCGAGAGATTGGACGCTACTTCGAGGGCTCTCAGCAAGGAAGCAGCCAAAAAACTTTTAAATGAAGGCATAAAAGATGTGAGAACATTCCAAATAAACCCCAATGACGACTCGAATCTCTTAAACACGCTAAAGGAAGGAAGGGCTACCGGCCATGGAAACATATTAGCTTTCTTGAACCCCATGAACATTATAAGGATAACCACCTTCGTCCAAAAACAAGGCATGCAGGACCTCCTTATAACAAGCGGCTGGGAATGGGAACAGACGCCTCCCGTAGAAGGGATACATGTTATCACCCAATACCCCCTCCCAACAGAAGAAACCCTATCCTGGGCAAAAAAACACTTCCATCAAGATATATTAGAACATATTCCCCTCGAGCAATTGATCAAAGCCTATGGGGCTGCTATGTGGCTATCCCAAGCTCTATCGCTGCCAACTTCGACTCCATTAGATGTAGCAAGAAACCTGGAAAGGACGGGCGCTCTAAACGTACTGGGATATGAGCTGGAGGTATCATCAAAGACACATCTGCCCCTTGAACAAACCTTCAGCTTGCTCAAACGCAGCCGAGGGAAATGGATATTAGAGGGAAAAATAACATTAGAAAAGCGTCAATGAGCCCTATCTATGGGACCAAAAGAGGGGCAGCATCTCAATGAAGCGATCAAGCTCCAAGGGCATGAGATACCTTATCACGGCAACAGAGAGTATCGCCAAAAACACAAGTCCCAAAAGAATCTTTACGGGAAACCCTAAAATGAAGATGTTCATCTGGGGAATCAGTTTGGCTATGAACCCCAATCCTATCTCGGTAAGGAGCAAAATGCCGAAGTAAGGCAATGCCACCTTCATGGCAAGAAGGAAGAGCTCCTTAAACCAAAGCCTGATCCCATCGAGCGATATCAAAGTAAAGACAGGGCTTCCCACAGGTATTATGGACAAGCTCTCCACTATCCCCTGAGTTGCCAAAAGGTGCCCCCCAAAGTAGAGCCAAAACCATGTACCTATGAGATATTTCATCTGACCAATAACTGACGTCCTCTGTTCCGACATGGGATCCATGACCTCAGCCATTGCAAAACCCATTTGCTGGCTTACCAGTCTGCCAGCAATCTTTAAGGCATATAAGGGGCTCGAGGCCAACACTCCCAAGATTATGCCCACCAAAAGCTCTCCCAAGGCCCCGAAAGCAAAGGTAAAGCTGGAAGACAAAATAGACACGTCCAAAGCCTTTGAAGATAAAGATGGATAAGATGCCACGGCCATAGCTAGGGACAAGTAGTACCTTACCATCATGGGCAGACTGGCATCTGAGAAGAAAATGAGGGAACTTATGACCCCCAAGAACCTCAAGGAGGCCAAAAACAAGAACAAGAGAAAAGGAACTATATCCAGCATCCTACCCCTCTTCTCATTTTATGAAGCTCTCCAAGTTACCAAATATATCTGATGCAAGCTTCAAAAGCGGGGAGAACAACGTTGTTCCCCAAAAAAGAGACACAAAAAGCACCACCAAAATCTTGGGGAGAAAGGACAAAGTCTGTTCCTGAATGGATGTAGCGGTCTGCAAAATCCCCATGGCCAACCCAACCAACGTGGCAGCCAAAAGTATGGGTAACACTCCACCTATGGCCGTCCACAGGGCGCTGCTAAACAGAGAACCTAAAGAACCATCCATCTTTAAAGCACTCCCTACCTAAAACTTTTTACAAGGCTGACTATCACGAGGTCCCAACCGTCAGCAAGAACGAACAACAGCACCTTGAAAGGCAAGGAAACCAACATGGGCGGCAGCATTATCATGCCCATGGACATGAGCACGCTTGAAACTATCATGTCGATGACCAAAAAAGGAACGAAAAGCACCACTCCCATTTGAAAGGCGGTCTTAAGTTCGCTGAGCATGAAAGCCGGCAGCAAAACAAGAGTGGGAACATCTTCGGGCGTGTTGGGCCTTTCCAAATCGGAAAGGGATATCATCAAGGAAAGTTCCTTTTCCTTGGTTTGACTTAGCATAAACTCCCTAACAGGCTTCAAAGTTCTATCCATGGCTTCCTGCGTAGTTATCTGTCCCTCCTGTAGAGGGATGTACGCCTCCTTGTACACTTCCTCCCACACGGGCCGCATTATGAAAAGGGTCAAAAATATCGCCAACGTTACAATCACCTGGTTGGGAGGCAACTGCTGAACCCCTATGGCACTCCTGAGGAAACCTAGAACAACCAAAATTCTGGTGAAGCTTGTGACCATCAAGGCCAACGCTGGCGCGAGACTGAGAAGAGTAACCAGAAGAAAGACTTGCATGGTTAAAGGCAGGTCTTGCTGGTTGCCATTGATGTTCAAGGAAACAGAAGGTACAGTAGGGCCTTGCACTTCTTGAGCAAAGGCTGCCTTCCCACACAAAAGATGCAACACCAATATTCCCACAAGAAACCAAAAAATCTTTTTATTACGAGTCATGTTGAGTGCAGACGTTCCCTTCACAAGATCGACTCTATCATATCCCTCTATCTAAAACCCAAGACTAAGTATAGCCTACCTCCTTCAGGGTCACACGACATGGGGATAGTGTAGTACTTTATGTCCGGAGACTCGGAGGGAACGGACTTTAGGTTCTCTCCGGAGAACATCTGAGGAGGAGTTACATCCACATGCTTACTGTAGCTCTTACTCAATTCCTGCAGTGCAGAACCACATATCATATTGGTAAGTTCTCCTAAGGCGCTCATGGAAATGGGATCATCAGGGGAGGGATTAGATATCATCCCCCCTGACATTACTTTTATTATGTAATTAAAGGCTTCATTATCTATTAGCAGAGACACTGATCCCTTGAAATCTTCACCTATAACTCCGATAAGAGCTGCAGCACAAGCAGTTTTGGACTTGATACCTGGAGCTATCGCACCTTTGTCCACTTTTATGGAAAGGCCTAGACTTTTAGATACCTTAACCGTAGAAACTGCAAAAGCCTGCACCATGACCGAAAGCAATTTCAAGTCTTTCATTTCGCCACCTCGTTCTCTCTTATTTCTACTTCCCATATAATACTACTGCTGGGTTTAATATCCACATATTTTTTTTCGTCCGTTTTGCCGATATAATTAACATATGTGCCCAACGTTGTTCAAGCTTTGAAATCTTCAAAAATGTGCTAAAAGGAGTCGTCGACATGTCCAATATGATCATCAACGTAAAGGTAACCGATCTAAAACCAGGACAAGTGATAGGCGAGACTATCTTCGATAAGCATGGACGGCCCCTTCTTTGCAAAGGGGTAAAGCTCACCCCTTCCCACATAACAAGGCTCTTGGCCAGAGACTACATAGAATACGTAAAAATAGAGATCCCTTACGAAGAGGCCTCCAAGGGCATCATAAAGCCCGCTGAATCCATAAAGAACATCCCTCCAATCGTTCACCAGAAGCTGGGACAATTCTTCAAAAAGGCCAGGCATATTGACCGTCTCGAGGAGAAGGCCGTGGAGGAACTGGCAGACGACATTCATCCTTTGATAGAAACCATATTCTCCTCGGAGCCATCAATACTGGACAACCTCCAGTTATTGTCTGGACATGACGACCATACCCACGAACATTCATGGACTGTGATGCTCATATCTCTTTCTACTCTACGAGCTGCTGAGATCCTGGGAATATATAGACCAACGGAAGAGGACAAAAACAGCCTCGCCATGGGAGCGGTACTCCACGACATAGGGAAAACCAAAATCCCCTTGAAAGTGCTAAACAAACCCGGGAAGCTATCCCCCGAAGAGTGGCAACTGATGCAGCAGCATGTCACCTTCGGCTACCAGATGGTAAAGGACACTCCCAACCTAATGCCCACATCCAAAGCTATAGTGGCCCACCATCATCGCTTCCTGGACGGAAGCGGATACAGCGCTCAAGGAGTCCAAGATTTGGAGTCCATCCCTAACCATGTACGGATAGTAACCATATCCGATATATACGACGCCATAGTCTCAGAAAGGCCATACCATGTTGCCGCTTTACCCTACCATGCGCTGAAGATACTTTATCAAGGTGCAGGCAAACGATTCGATAAAAGGTTCATAGATGCACTAAGCCACGCAGTAGCACCCTTCCCCACCGGATGCTTCCTGCTCTACAAAGACGGTATCCTTGCACAGGTAGAAGAGATCCCTAAAAAAGAGAAGGACAATCCCGTTGTACGCATCATTGGAACCTTCACGGAAAAATACACCCATCTCCTAGGAAAAACCTTCTCCTTCCAAAATCCTCCTATGGGCCTGCCAACTGAGGATACCCTCCTTCTGGGCTCCTATTCTCCCATGGGACTTGCGGATAAAACCAAAGGCGCTCTTAGCCTCGGCAAGGTGGGGAAAGACCTTTTGGGTACCGAAGAACCTACCAACCTATACGCCCTGCGCTCTTTTGACGATATTCTCCACAAAGCTTTCTCTTTCCTATTTGCATCCAAAGAAAAAGAGGAGCAACCGGCTAAAAGTTAACTAACCCTAGCCATCAGCTTGAAAGTGCCTTGTTAACCGCCTCCAAAACCCTTTCAGGCTGGAAGGGTTTGACCACAAAATCCTTGGCTCCTGCTTTTATGGCCTGAATTACAATATTTTGCTGCCCCATGGCGCTAACCATGACAACTTTGGCATTGGGATCCAGTTTTTTAAGGGCAAGGAGAGTATTGAGCCCGTCAAGTTCTGGCATAGTTATATCCAACGTCACCAAATCGGGTTTTGTCTTCGCGTACTCCAAAAGGGCTTGCTTTCCGTTCTCCGCCTCGGCAACAACCGTATGATTGCCTTTTTCAAGGATGTCCTTCATCATTATTCTCATGAAAGCCGCATCATCAACTACCATTATATTTGCCACTTCAAATACCTCCCTCACACCCTCATTTGCGCTAGTTCTTTTATCCTTTCTGGACCTTCCAGATTTCGTTAGTGAGTTTTTTTGCTGCACTTTTTACTCCCTGGGGATCCCCTGAAGCAAAAGCCTCAAGCATGCGAAAAAGCGCCTCTTCCTCCATGCGCAGTCCCGCCATTATCTTGCTGTACTCCTTTATCAATCTTGCGTCGGCCTTTGGTGGCTTGGGCACAGACGTTCTAAGAGCTTTATAGTACCGTGATATCCTCTCCTCCAAGACCCCTTTCTTGGAGGGATCCCTCAAACAAGTGGCCATCTCGCCGGCTGTAGGAAGTTTATCGGGACAACCCAACGAACTATTCACTCTCTATTCCCCCCTCAACTTGCGCAACAACCTCTGGAAGGCCCCAAAAGCCGCTAGCTCCTTCGAGTCTCCAGAAGCCTCTAGGCCACATTTTGTGATCAAGTTGCTTACAATAAGTTCCATGGCCCTGGCCATAGAACTTTTAGGATACGATTTTACCACAGGGCTACGTTCCTTCACTGCCTTCGCCACCTTGGGATCAAAGGGAAGATATCCCAAGTACCTCGGACTCAACGCTAAAAAACGATCGCTGACCTTTATAAGCCTTTCCGCTGCCGCATTAGCCTCCAACGAGCTTTGCGCCATATTAACCACGAAAAACAGGTCCTTCTTGGATAGCTTATCTCTCCCATAGGATAAAAGAAAGCTCTTCAGCAAACCATAGGCATCCTTCAAGGCCGTAGGTTCGGGAGTTGTTACTATTACTATCACATCCGAAGCCATGGCGAAAAACAAAACATCCCTGTTTACCCCCGCTCCCGTGTCGATCACTATGGCATCTGCCTTTTCGTCAAGGACATATAAATCTTTTAATAGGCCACTCTTTGATCCCCAATCCACCTCTTTAAGCCCTGAAATGCCGTTGCCCCCAGGAAGAAGCCATACTCTTTCTGAGATGGGAAGTATTATTTCTTTTAAGGTAAGTTCTTCCCTCAACACATGTCCCAAATTGAGCCTCACATTGAGACCCAAAAGCACATCCAGATTGGCCATGTTTATATCGGCATCCAGCAGGACTGTGGGGGTCTTGAACCTTTCCCCCAGAAGCAAAGCCAAATTCAGGGCTACATTACTCTTTCCTACTCCCCCTTTACCACTTACCACGGCGATGGACTTGGCTTTCATGGGGGAAACATCCCTTCTTGCTGTCGATGACCTCATGGCCCTTTCCAATTCCTTAGCCTGGATCGACGTAGGACCGTCCAACAGGGGAAATAAATTTTGATCATACAACGCTGTTCACCCCCGCCAGGAAACATGAGGTCACGAAGTCACAAGAAGCCACATGTATGTCCCTCGGCACGTTCTGCCCTGTGGTGACAAACGACAAAGGCACCCCCATAAACTTAGGCACCCAAAGTAAACTGGACGGCATTTGGGTCTCATCTACCTTTGTCAATATGACTCCATCAATAGCCACGTGAGTCCTTACGCTTTCAAAAGCTAGCTTGACATCCTGAAACTTCATGGTAGCCGAAACGGCAATATGCACCTTATCAGGCACAAAATGCTCGTAAACACCCTTTATGTGAGACAACCGATCAGACTCCCTGAATCCATGCCCTGCGGTATCCATGATGAACAGCGACTCTTCAGGATAGTTTCTCAAGATAGGCACCAACTCGGAGCCAGTGTTGATCACTTCCAAAGGCACGTTCAAAACCCTGGCGTAAGTCCTTATCTGCTCCACTGCGGCAACACGGTAATTGTCCGAGGACAAAAGCACCACCGGGAGCCCTTCCTGGATAGCCAATGCCGCTATCTTGGCTATGGTTGTAGTTTTCCCAACACCTGTGGGTCCAACTATCATGATCTTTCTGCCACCCAAAGCCTCCATGAGGGAACCTTCTCCTTTGCTCATGAAGAAGCCTTCCTTCTCTCTATTCATCCAAAGAGAAATAGGCACATCTTCCTCCAATGCTTCCCCGAAAATATGGGACAAAACCGATGTGGGAATTTCGCCCTCCAAAACCTCCTTCAACCTGAGGGAACTTTCCTGCTTCTTGGGCGGGAAAGGATCCCTACCACCCTTCGAACCGGAAGAAGGTTGAGATAGGGCTATCTCCACCTCATCCTCCACATTTTCTGCCAATTCCTCCAGGGTCCTGCCCCTTATTTTTTCTTTGCCCCCTAGATTACCCTTGAACTCCAAGAGAGCCTTAAAAACCTCTATCTGCTTTCTCTCCAACTCCCTATCCACAGAGCTGTCTGACGGTTTCTTTTCCTCCTCCACTATGCCTGCCCTAACTACTAATTTAGTTTTCTTCAAAAAGGGCAGGAAAAAAGGTACTTTCACTGTCTGGATTGACAATATTACACCGTCACTTCCCAGCCTCTGTCTTACTTTGTCGAATGCTTCCTTTTCCGTTTTGGCTTCAAATTCTATTTCCTTAACTATTCTCATCGATTTTCAACCTTCACCACCTGTTCCGCTTCGGCCACTTTCTTATAGAACGCAAACCCCGAATATTTGAACCCCATGTTCTCATACCCAAAGATCTGCTCCGTTGGACCTAGCATCAGGTAGCCGCCCTTTAACAGTATCTTGTTGAAATCCCTGTACAGCTTCTCCTTTGTCTCTGCGGAAAAATATATGACAACGTTCCTGCACAAAACGAGATGAAAACCTTTAGGTAAAGAGTCCTCCAAAAGATTGAGTTTCTTGAACTTTACGTTACTTTTAATTACGTCCTTTATCCTATATTTGTCAGGTCCCAGTTTCTCAAAATACTTATTTTTGACTGAACTGCTGATGTTTATAAGCTGCTCTTCTTTATAAACCCCTTCTTTGGCTTTCTTTAAAATCCCCTCATCTACGTCAACCGCCACGACCTCAAATTTTAGGTTACACTCGGTGGCCATAATGGCCAAAGAATAAGGTTCCTCGCCCGAAGAGCACCCTGCGCTCATCATCTTCAAGGGCCTATTCCCTGCCAGATCTTTGAGCTCCGGCAAGATCTTGTCCCTTAAATAATCCCACCTGTTGGGGTTCCTAAAAAACTCCGTCACATTTATGGTTATATAATCCAAAAACTCTCTTCTTTTTTCCTCATTTTTTTTTATGAGGTCATAGTAATCCTCGTATGACGAGATGTTCCAGTTTCTCATGAGAGTGTGAACTCTCCGATGAATTTGATACTTGTATATGTTAAGATCTATCCCTGTAAGCTGAGCTACCTTTTTCTTGAAAAGGTCGTAACCCTCACCAGCTGGATATACTTTCTCCTCCACTACAGTCCCTCCTATCACTACTATACCGCGCATATAAAGGGATTACTTTTTACCCTGCTTTTCAACTATCTCGGTGATTCGGACTCCAAAGTTCTCCTCTATTACGACCACTTCGCCTTTAAAGATGGGCCTGTCGTTCACCGTTATCTCCACAGGCTCTCCCACTTGTCTATCCAATTCTATGACTGCACCTGGCTCTATAGAAAGGATGTCCCCTATGGTCTTTTTGGTCCTACCGAGAACCACCGTTATCTTCACGGGTATGTCCATCAAAAGATCTATCTTCTCATCTACCGCTGCCGAAGGCACGAACCCTTGAGCCCCCTGACTTATATCGGGGAAGGACGCGGGCTGAGCTTTGGGCTGTTCTTTCGTAGGAACCTGCCCCCCCGGCGTGAAATCAAAGTTTGAGGAAGCTTTGACGCTTGCTATTAGCTCATCCATGGAAAGCTGGGCATCTTGGCCCATGCTTTCTAGATCGGGTATATCAGTCGCTGTGCCTTCATCCTCTAAGCCCTCAAGTCCTTTGGATATGGCCTCCAATTCCTCCATGCTCAAGTCAGGAGAAATCTCTTGTTCTTTTGCTTCACTTCCTCCCTCGGAAGAACCTTGCTTTTCTTCCTTTGGAGCTTCCACTTGCTCCTCTGGGTTTGGTTGTTGTTCGTTCTGCCTTTTTTCTTCATCCATGGGCCCAACTGCCACCTCACCACGAGAGGTAGCCCCACCTCCTCACGGCAAAATTTCAGTATATTCTAACATCTACACTCCGAAGGTCTCCACCATCTTCTGGGCTGTCTCGTTTTCCGATTCAAAGGATTTGGAGGCGGCCTCATAGGCTCTGCTGGCCTCTATGAGCCTAGCCATCTCCTCAACGACGTTTACGTTGGAACCCTCCAATGCCCCCACGGCCAAAGACACAGACTCCTGTAAAATTGCCTCACCAGAGTCTGGCGTAGCCGAAAAAAGACTATGACCCAATCGACGTAGAAAGGAGGGCCTTTCAAAGTCGTACAGTGCTATGACGCCAACAACCTCCCCGTCAGCTATCACCGATCCATCCTCCCGAATAGTCACTTCCTGAGCATCGCCCACCTCAATAGGGCCCCCTTCCCCCATGAGAAACAACCCCGATGGCGTTACGATCCTTCCCTCACTATCCAAGGTGAAATTACCAGCCCTGGTGTAAAACAGGTTTTGACCGTCGGAAAGTTGAAAAAAACCCTTGCCCTTTATTGCACAATCCAAAGGGTTGCCTGTACTCTTAACAACCCCTGGGGTAGCATCCATTGCCGTCTCGGCTACCACTACTCCCAGGTTGGTCTCCCCTACCACCTCTCTGGCGCTTTCCCCTCCTGAGCCTTTCTCCTCGCGGACAAGCTCCCCTGCGGGCAACGCCTTCTGGGTCAGTATTTCCTTAAAAAAACCTGTAGTGTTGACGTTGGCCAAGTTATTGGAAGCCACATCCACCTTGGACTGCTGCACCAACATGGCCGATATGACTTTATATATACCCCTAAACAATTTTTATGCCTCCCGCGCACGCCTATTTCTTAACCTTTAAGTAAATCCAAAGAGGCTTCCAGCATGGCTTTGGCTGATTTTACCACCTCTAAGTTGGCCTCGTATGCGCGGCTTGCCGTCATCATGTCGGCCATCTCGCGTACCACTGACACGTTGGGATATGCTACATAGCCTTCTTCATTGGCATCAGGATGACCTGGGTCGTACACCATTCTTGGTGCAGATTGATCGGTGGCAACCTCCTTAAGCTTGACTCCTGAGGCTCCCATCGCCTCATCCAACTTTTCCTCGAACACTGGGACTTTCCTCTGGTATGGGCCTCCATCCGGCGTTCTGGTGGTGTTTGCGTTAGCCAGGTTCTCAGAGATAACATCCATCATAGCTCTATGGGCGGTAAGACCGCTACCTGCTATGTCTATGGCCTTAAATATCTTCATGCTACTTACCTCCCATGGCAGTCTTGAGCATATCCACTCTCTTAGCCATCATACGTAGGACTCCATCATAGGCCAATCTGGTCTCCATCATCTTGGCCATCTCCACCTCGGGGTCCACGTTATTGCCGTCAAGCCTATAGCTTTCTCCTGAAACCCTCTTCTCCTTGAAGGCCTCAGCAGAGAGATCTTGAAGCTTCCGTCCGCCACCAATATGCCTTTCGTTAGTGACCTCAAGCTGAACCTTATCCGTCCCCTGGAGAGCCTCCTTCAAGGTCTTTTCGAACTCCACTTCCTTTCTTTTGTAACCTGGGGTGTTGACGTTGGCTATATTCTGAGCAACGGCCTTGAACCTCTTCGCCAGAGCACCAGCCGACACCTTGCTCACAAGCCATACTTTGTCGTCAAACATATCACTCCCCCCTCTCCGCAGTATAAACACAAAGAGCCCCTAATCGGCCCTTTTCTCTTCGCCTTTCATTCTCGCGTAATATATTATCTTCGAAGCCAATTCAGGCGCCATCTTTGAAAGAACCTGCATCCTCTGCTCCGAATCCATGATCTCCAAAAGCTGCATAACCTCCGGCAAGGGCAACTTGGACAATATCTTTGCAGCCTTGCTCGCCGGCATCTCAGCAACAGCTTCTCCAACCATATCGGAGATAGATTCTTTTTTGTCTTTCTGTGAGGCTGCCGCTTCTGCCTTCAATCTATCCAGTTGTTTCTTCAGGGCTGCCCTTTCTTTCTCCAGCTCCTGCCTTTTCCGCTCCAAAGCTTGCTCTCTCTCCTCCAGAAGCTTTTGCTGTTCCAATATGAAAGCTTTTTCCTGCTCAAGCTCCTTAAGGCGCCTTTCAAACCCTGTAAGGGGAGGAGATAACTTCTCCACCAAAGGATAAACTTTCTGCCCCACCCAAGGAAATTTCTCCAAAGCAGGCCCAACGCGGTCGATAAAAGGATATATACCTCCACCCACGTAGAGGCCCACTCCCAAACCGATCACAGCCGCAATCATAATTGCCAAAATTTTGAAGACCTTGAGGAATTTAGCCAGTCCCTTCACCATATCAATCTCCCAAAAGATCCCCCACTATCTTGGTCCTCCAAATTCCACAAACATAACCGCCGGTTGTACTGCTGTAAAGGCCCCAAAGGTGCTCGTAACCGTCCCACTCCTCGTGAATCAAAAACCAATCTTCCTCGGACGGAAGAACCCGAAGCATGACCTTTTTGGCTTCATCAAGGGTCCAAGCCAAATACGTCCCTACGAAAAAAAACGCAAAGGACGCCATGAAACTTTGAAGGCTTTTGTTGGGCTCCCAACTTCCACGTTCCTTGACCTCCTGAACCTTCTCCCAAAAGTTAGGATCCTTTGGCGATACTATTTGAATAACAAAGCATTGCAGATCGTCTACCCCATGGAAGCGCCCTTACACCTCCAAACATGCATATTCATCTTTTTGTTGAAAACCAACTCCACATCGAAGTCACCGGCCAATTTAAGAAGTTTAGCGTTTAAGGCCTCAAGGCCCTCCACGGTGGCATTTCTCGGGTTAACTTCAATAAAAGCATCTACGAAATCTCTACTTTTACCCGTTACCTCCACTCTCTCACCACACAAGTCCTTAGCTTCCGCAACAATAAGAGCGATCTCAAGAGCGTCTCGCAGGTTAGCCTGAACTCCACCATCGGAGAACGCCGCTCTCACCGCTTCCACCTTAGCCCTCATCCACTCCTTTGCATCATCGGGACAAAGCTCGTACATTAAGCCATCAGCAAACCATGCCCTGGAAACACAAAATATTGGCCATATAATCGACTCGAAGACCCTCTCCGGCAATGCTTCATCATACTCCACCACTATGGCAGAAAACAAAGGATTTACTTTCTCCGCTAGATAACTGTGGCAAAAATTTCTCAGCTTCACTATTTCAGGCACGGCCCCTTCTCGTGGAACATAAAAATAGTGTATCTTTTCTAGAGGATCAAAGGTAACATCGTAATAGGATTGGTCCCACTTTACTTCTGTTATAGGATACTCAAGCTCCCTTTGAATTTTATTGATGGCTTCCTGCAATGATATACTCTCCCTTCGATTCTTGGGGTTTCATTTTAGGTTCGGCATTTCCCTTATAAAAAAATAGCCCCCCATAAGTTTTTTCCTTGAAGGCCAATAAATATACTTACTGTTGAAAGGGGCCTTATTTGTGCTTATAATTGTCCTTCACGAAAGGCAGGAGATACCTAATGGACATGATGGCCTTGGGCTTTTTGGCAGTGACCATACTTCTGGTAGTGGGCGGGATAGTCCTTGGAGGGGCCCCAGGGGCCTTCATAAATATACCCTCCATGCTCATAACGGTTGGAGGCACCCTAGGAGCCATAGGAATAGCTACGCCTAAAAAGGATTTCTTCAAAATCCCTCAGACGGTCAAGGAAGCCTTTTCCAAGGAAGAGTTCATGGATTTGATCTCCCTTATGGACATACTAGTGGAAATGGCCAGGAAAGCCCGAGCGGAGGGTCTGTTGGCCCTGGAAGAAGAAATAAGCAAAATCGACAACGACTTCATAAGAAAGTCAGCTCAACTGGTCATAGACGGCACTCCCCCTGAGACAGTAAAGGCTATAATGGACGCAGAAATAGATATAACTGAACGAAGGTATGCAGTCTCCAAAAGAGCTTTTGACCTGATGGCAGAGTTGGCACCAGCTTTCGGCATGTTGGGAACCCTCATAGGGCTTATTCAAATGCTCCGCAACTTGGACACCCCGGAAGCTCTGGGGCCAGGCATGGCGGTGGCTCTTATAACCACCTTCTACGGATCCTTCATCGCCAACGTTATCGCCATACCCATATCAAAGAAGATCTCTGCTCGTGCATCTGATGCCATCTTGTCCATGGAAATAATCGTGGAAGGTATACTCTCCATCCAATCAGGAGAAAATCCAAGATTGGTGGAAGAAAAGCTCAAGATATTCCTGCCAAGGGAGGAGCGGGAAAAGCTTGCGGCGAGGAAGGCCTCGGGGAGAGCCTCAAGGGAAGCAGCAAAAGAGGCGGAGGAACCTGCTTCAGCATAAAAACTCAAAACTGGATGAAGGAACTCCAGAAGGGTATGCGGCCTTCCACCGTGGTTGGTCCTATCCTTCCCAAAACTAAAAGACCTGAATCGTCCCTAGATCCTGGAACATTGGGTGTGCTCGCAGAGCTGATCTTTAGTTTCATTACCCCTTCTTTAAGCATGTTGCTTTCCTCATCCATTAACAATCCTCCCCCAGTGATCTCAGCCAAGCGTACTTTCTCAACCTCCGGCATAGCATTGTCAGGTAATATGAAAATTTTAATGCCCTTTGCTAGGGCAAAGTTACCTAAACGAATCAAACTTGCCGTATCTTTAGGCAAGGCAGAACCCTTGATCGCCAGTACTGAAGCGCGAGAAGCCACAAGCTGAAGTTCCTTATCCTCTAACGATAAGGGAGCTTCTATTCTGACCACAGACTCTGGAGGGGCTGTCTTTTCTAGTACCTCCACTTCGGCAAGCTGTCCCTCTATGACCCCCTGAAGAATTACATTTTCAAGTTCCAATTTACCAAAGGGTATGACAACCCTTGCTTCGACCTTCCAAAAACTACCCTCCTTAGAAGGGGCCCTCATGACCAGGTAACCCTTTTTAGCTATCAACTTAAGACTTGAACCTTTGAAAAGCCTGGTATCCGTTGCGTAGACCTTTCCTTCCATGTTAAACAAAAACCAAGCTTCCGGGAAAATTTTTTTCGCTAAAAGTTCTGCCTGGTCTTTAATCGCCGAGATGATATATAAACTACCATCCTCTGTCAGAACTGCCCCTTCAGAGGAGTTAAAAAGTTCCACTGCCCTGGGAGGAGCTTCGAAGGAAAACTCCCTTATGATCTTCCTGTCCACTAGATCAAAAAGATACACTCTCATGGAGGACGTGTCCCCTACGGCCAATATGGGACCGTGCACGGCCAAAGATGCGGGCTTGAAATTTTTCACATCCGGAGGCGACCAAGAATATATATTTTCTCCAGTTGCGGCCCTTATGAAAGAAACCCTTCCCTCAATCCGCTCTGCAACCCCTATAATTCCACCACCAATGGAAACCCCATCGGAAGGAGATGAAAGATCAAGATCTACCTCGTGTATTTCCTCCAGCTTCCCTTTATCTTTATTCCATCTAGTAAGCTTCAAAAGGCCAGTATCAAAGAGCAGCGCAAGCTCTTGAGCCCCCAAAGGTATAGCCTTCAATATCCCCTTGCCTACATCAAATACCTCTTTTTTCTCCCACTTTTCTTTGTCGTCATCCTTTTGATAGATGTACAGCTTGCCCCTGATCTGATCCGTGAAGAACAAGTTCTCACCTGAACATACAGGCCGCCCAGGCATGTAGGGGATAAAACGATCCAAGGGCGAAACCCCCAACTCTTCCCACAGGGCAAAGGAGTTGCCGAGAAGAACTTGATCTACCGGAACCCCCTTTGTGATGGCGTTCTTTACGTAAACTTTCTTCTCCCTCACGTCCTCCAAAAAGGACTTAGCAAAAAAATCCTTGTTTCTTACTTCCAGATAAAAGTTGAGATTTGTGACGGCTTCATCAAACCTGCCCAGGTTGTACATACAAAATGCCTTCAGAAGATAGTACTCCACCAGGTAAGGATCCCATTTAATGGCAACTTCCAGCTTCTCCAAGGCCTCATCGATTTTGTCCTCCAGGGCGTATTGATAAGCAGAAACAAACGCAGCGAAACCGTACATTCGCTGCGCTTCCGGCAACTTCAGCCGTTCCTCCGCATAGCCAGTGGAAAGGTCGAAACAAAGTATTAAAAAAAGCAAACTCACTATTACTCTGAACTTGCTGCTCATATCAGGACTTAATTAAATCATACCTCCTCAACCTTTGCAGGATCTATTATCAAAGCTACGCTACCATCGCCCAGTATGGTTCCCCCGGAAAACCAGTTTATCTTTACCATTCCTGTGTTTCCTAGGCTTTTTATAACTATTTCCTGCTGCCCGATGAAATCATCGACTATGAACCCAACTTTTCTGAAGCCTGTGCGCATGACCACCACCGAAAGGACCGAAGAATCCTCTCTTTTGGGAAGTCCATAAAGGTCCCTGGAATCCACTAGATACAACATAGATCCCCTCAACATGGTGACTTGGCTCCCATTTACCACTTTTATATCATCCTTATTTACAAGGACCGTTTCATCCACGCTCTCCAAAGGTATCGCGTATATTTGCCCATCTATGTTCACCAAGAGAGCAAGGACTATAGCCAAAGTTATGGGAAGCTTTACTTTGATCGTGGTCCCCTTATCCACCTCGGATTCTATGGATAACCGGCCACCTATGGATTCTACTTTGTTTTTCACTGCGTCCAAGCCCACTCCACGACCTGAGATGTCCGTAACCTTATCGGAAGTACTGAAACCGGGGGTGAAAAGAAACTGTATGGCTTCCCTTTCTGTAAGAGAATCCAACTGCTCCTTGGACACGAATCCCTTCTCCAGAGCTTTTTGAAGTATCTTATCCTTGTCGATACCTCTTCCATCATCCTCCACCGAGACAACGACGCTACTACCATCCTGATAGGCCCTTATCCTCAAAAGGCCCGTTTCAGGCTTGCCCTTTGCGAGCCTTTCTTCCGGAGGTTCTATCCCATGATCCAAGCTGTTCCTTATCAGATGCACCATGGGATCGCCTATCTCATCTATCACTGAACGATCCAGTTCCGTGTCCCTTCCCTCCATCTCAAGGTGCACCTTTTTGCCAAGTTCCTGAGAAAGGTCCCTCACCAGGCGAGGGAAACGATCGAATATGAAGCTTATGGGAAGCATTCTGAGTTTAGTGACTAATTCCTGGATCTCCTTGGATATACGTCCCAACTGCAGAATAGGTTCCTCAAACTCCTTCAGGTTGCTGTCTTTCGCAAGCCTCTCTATCCTGGAACGGCCTATGACAAGCTCACCAACTAGGTTCAGGAGTTTATCAAGCCTGTTTACATCAACCCTAACCGTCTGATTGGTCTTCTTTTTTATGGTCTTGACTGTATCGGCTACCTTGCTGTCCCCTTTCTCTTTGGCCACCTCTTGAGGAGATTTGCTTTTAAACTCCACCCCTGGGCCGGACTCCGCCTCTTTTCCCACTGAAGGGGCTCCTTCTATAGAGCAAGATTCAACTTCACTTACCCTCAAAACTGCCTCCTCTATTCTTTCAGGCTCCTCACGGGTTTCCAGATGCACCACAAAAGACCTACCATCAAACTCCCCTTCCACAAGTTTCTCCATATCTGGCTCAGTGGACTCCACTCGGCCAAAGGAGGACAGTTCCTCCAGCACCATGAAAGCTCTGGCTCCCTTGAGCACACAATCTTTTCCAAGGACTACCTTAATCTTTTTGAAATCAGACACCGCTTTGGGCCCTTCTTGGTCTTTTACAACTTGATCTGTCACTTCATCGGAAAGATCTTGACCTTCCCCTGCTAAACTGCAAAGAGCTTTCAACCTGGATTTGATATCCTCTATATCCACCGATGTATCATCCTTGCCAGACCTTATCTCATCAAGCATTACGTTCAGAGTGTCCAAACATTCAAAAAGAAGCTCTATGTCCTCTTTGCGGCGCAATGCAAGCTTTTTTTGCCTTGCCAGGTCCAACACATCCTCCATATCATGAGTTAGCTCGGCCATCCTTGCAAAACCCATGGTTGACGCCATTCCTTTGAGGGTATGAGCTACTCTAAATATCTCGTCAATGACCGATGAATCGCCCTGCTCGAAGGCTAGAAGGCACTCGTTCAGTTTTTGCAAGTTCTCTTCCGTCTCATCGATGAAAGGGCCTATATAATCTTTCATATCCATTACATTTCACTCTCCTTAAGAACGTTTGGAGGCCTATCTCTCTTCTCGTTCTTTTCTCTCTACAGTATAGATCTTCCTGCTTTCACCGCTGGATTTCCTTTCTTTATCCATCTTTTGGATCTCCATCGAAAATTCCGATATAAGCCTTTCTTTCTCCCCTTTATCTCCAAGCCACGGTGCTTCTCTGTCGAATCGACCTTCTTCCGCCAAAATGTATATGTATATAGGATCAACTTCCAATCTATTGGCCAATTCTATGGCGTCCAGCTTCTCATCTGAGGGCAAATCCATCAGGATATCCCTGGCCTCAAAATAAATTCGATCCAGGTCATCTCTACAGGCCTCACATACCTTAGAACCTCTTATATAGGTAAAAGGCCTACCACATATACGGCAATTTTCCAATATGGGGAAACCCACGCCAGACACCACCTTCCACAATACAAGTTTAAGAGAGAAAAAAGAGACAAAAAACTCAAAAACCCTCAAAATATGGAACTCTCCGATAAAAAGACTATATCTGCCCTCCTGTTCATGTTTCTGTGCTCTGGAGTGTCATTGGGCATTATTGGCCTGGTATCTCCATAACCCACGGCCTGAAGGCGTCTGGACGATACCCCCGCAGTTTGAAAGTAGGCCACTATCCGCACTGCTCTCAAGGCAGACAGGGTCCAGTTATCTCGTACCACCCCATCTGCTCTTACAGGGATTTTATCAGCATGACCTTCCACGGAGACATCATTGGGCAGTTCTTTGATTATCCTGGTCAATATATCCAATACCCTTTTCCCCTCCGGCCTTATCTCGTACTCTCCTGATCTGAAAAGCAGCCCTTCTGCTATGGATACCACAACTCCTCTCTGGCTCACGGTAACAGAGACGTTGCTTTTCAATCCTTCTTGTTCTAATATGCTCTGGATTCTCTTTGCAGTCTCCATTATTTCCTGGGTGGTCTTCTTGGACTTCCCTATCTCATCCATAGTTTGACCCGAGAAGGCAGCCTCATCCTCCTCGAAAGTCTTTCCTCCTTTGACAACCCCTATGGCATCCTTGAAGGAAAAAAGCATTTTCTTGAACTTGATCACGTCTATCGTAGAAAAGGAATAAAGAAGTATAAAAAAGGTCAAAATAAGGGTGACCATGTCCCCATAGGTAGTAAGCCAGCTTCCGCCAGAAGATTCTTCCTCTTTTCTTTTCCTAGCCATTTCTTTCTCCCTCTACATTCATTCTACAACACCCACAGTGTTTATCTTGGAGTCTTTGGGAACCTCACTGTAACTTATAACAACCACGTTGGGAAAGGTCCGCTCCAAAAGTTTTCTCACGTAGAAACGCACGTCAGGATGAACTAGTACGACCTGAGGCAAGCCCTGCTCAAGAAGTTTTTTGGTCGCTTCTCCAACAGCCCTATTGAAATCTTGAACAACCTTGAAGTCCATGTTTATATGCCACCCCTCGACCAAATTGCCTTGAACGGACTCCTTTATTCTCTTTTCCCATACTGGAGATAAGGTTACAACAGTAAGTTCTCCAGTCTCCTCATTGGCATTTTGATAGTATATTATCTTACCCAACGACTCCCTCGCTCGCTCGGAGAGGAAGTCAGGACTTTGGGTGACTTTACCGTAATCAGCCAAAGTCTCAAAAATGCCTACCAAATCTCTAATGGGAACCTTCTCCCTTATTAGGTTCTGGAGAACCTTCTGAACGTCTCCAAGGCTCAAATAGCGCATCATCTCCTCCACAACGGCTGGAGAAGTCTCCTTGACCATGTCTATCATGCTCTGAACCGTCTGTCTCGTCAAAAGCTCCGCAGCGTGGGATCGAACCACCTCTGAAAGATGGGTGGCCAAAACCGAAGGAGCATCCACCACCGTGTACCCAAGTTCCTCTGCCTTGGCCCTTAGATCAGGGGTTATCCACAGGGCATCCAGCCCGAAGGCCGGCTCCTTGGTGGGTATACCAACCAACGTTCCAGTGGTATGTCCCGTGTCTATGGCCATGTAATAATCGGGCATGAGTTCTGAACTCTTTTTGGGCACTCCTCTTACCTTTATCACATAGGCTGTAGGCTTAAGCTGTAAATTGTCCTTTATCCTCACCGGTGGAGTCACAACGCCCATCTCCAAGGCCAGTTGTCTCCGCAATGTCTGTATCCTCTCCAAGAGGTCGCCTCCCTTGCTGGGCTCGATCAACGGTATGAGAGCATACCCAACCTCAAGCTCCAAGGGATCCACCGTCAAAAGCTTCATCACGCTACCAAAGTCACCAGGTGCTGCTCCCTCCCCAGGAGATTCTGCCTGCTTAGGGGGTTGCGCCTGAGGAGTTTCCCCGGAAGATTGAGGCTTTTGGGGTGCTTCAACTTTTCTTTCCCTGAATACCCACATTCCCTGAACTCCCAAGAAGGCAGCCAAAAGTATGAAAGGAATCTTTGGAAACCCTGGAATCACCGCCAATGCCAAAAGCAAAACCGAACCTATCCAAAGAGGTCTGCAGTGGTTAATTAAAGATTTGGTTATGTCCTTTCCAAGATGACTTTCTCCGGCCGTCCTGGTCACAAGTATTCCTGTGGCGGTGGAGAGGATCAAAGCAGGTATCTGGGCTACGAGACCGTCTCCCACCGTAAGGAGGCTGTAGCGCTGGGCAGCTTCCCCAATGGTGAGCCCCTGCTGGAATATCCCTATGCATATTCCGCCTATTATGTTTATGGTAGTTATGATCAGACCCGCTATGGCATCTCCTTTAACGAACTTGGAGGCACCGTCCATGGCTCCAAAAAAGTCTGCTTCCCTCTGCACCATCCTACGCCTCTCTCGTGCAGTCGCCTCATCTATCAGCCCATTGCCCAAATCGGCATCTATGGCCATCTGCTTCCCAGGCATACCATCAAGCTGGAAGCGGGCCTGCACCTCCGCAACTCGTTCAGCTCCCTTGGTTATAACCAAAAACTGGATCAACACCAAAATGAGGAAGACAATACCACCCACTAGGTAGTTGCCACCCACCACGAAGTTACCAAAGGCACCTATCAACTTACCTGCGTACCCGTGAAGCAGAATCAACCTGGTAGTGGAAACGTTCAAAGCCAACCTGAACAGGGTTGCGACCAACAAGATGGACGGAAAGGCGGCTATTTCCAGAGCGTGTTGAACATAAAAGGTCACCAACAACACTATCACTGCAAAGGTTATATTAAGCGCCAAAAGAAGATCCAAAAGAGGAGTGGGAAGGGGGATAACCATCATGACGACAATGAGAACCACCATAAAGGTGATTCCCATGTCTGAGTATTTCAACATTCCCTCTATTGGATTGGCCTTAGCCCTCTGCAACCCCATTTCCCCCTAAATAAAAAATATAAAAGGTTCTAACGGTCATCATCTATGGGGACTACCTTTACCTTACCGTCCTCGTATAAGAACTCTACCTCTTTGAGTTCCTCTCTAACCTGATACCGTTCCCGCCTTATAACGATCGTAACTCCTGGATAGCACACTTCCCTCACCTTGACACGTCCTTTGTGCTTCGCTTTCTTGATGAGCTCTTCCACCTTTAAAAGAAGAGACTCCACTTCTTTGTGTTTCAGCTCAAAACTTTCCAGCAGCTTTACAAAATTAAGCGCCAAAAGCTTTTTCTTCTCATCAAGCTTGCCCTCCTCCGCGAGCCTGGTGAGGTACTTTATGTTTTTTTTAACCGTCGCAATCTTGGACTCCAAATCCTCCTTTTTGGCCATAAGAACATTATGCTGATTCATAAGACGAGGTGACAACCCCAAGTGCACTAACGTCTTGGTCCCAACTTTACTACCCAAGGCGCGACACTCCACATCTCCACCAGAGTAGAGCTTACCTCCGGCTATTACTCCCTTTCCACCTTCCACGAGGTGGACCGACCCCTCCACCTCTATATCGCAGTGCATCAGTGCCCTTTTGAAGTAAAGTTCCCCTGCGGAGGTTATCTTACACTGGTCCGCATATTCCAAGTAAAGATTGCCTCCACAGTCAATTCTTCCCCTCTCCATTCCTCTAACGGCGGAGTGAAGCCTCATATCCTTTCCCGACCTCAATTCGGCCCCTTCGACCACGCCATTGATCTCCAAGGTCTCTCCGGCCACAACCGAAAAATCTTCCTTGACCCCCCCTGTTACATGTATGCTTCCAAAACACTCAATATTGCCTGTTCCATAGTCCACATCTCCTCTAACGACCAAAAGGGGCTCCACTCTAAACCTGTTTCCCTCTTTGACTATGAAGCCGTTAGCCGTTGCAGTTATCTCCAATCCGTCCTGGGAAAGCTCCGTGTTGGGCCCCGCCTTCATATTGATATCCTTGGGTTTTTTAACCTTTATGGGCTCTCCAAAAACGTCTTTCCCATCCTTACCTTCTTTGGGAGGAATCTTTCTGGCTATGAGAGTACCTTTCTTTACGTTGGGGATAAACCCCAAAGCTTTGAAATCTACGACCACAGCGTTCTCAAGCTCTTGAAGTCCTTTTTCCGCTATCTTCACCAGGACATCTATCCTCGCATCCTGGCTCTCTTCAGGAGGAATGCCCTCAGCTATCACAATCCACTGTTCTAAAAGATTGTCATCGTTTCCAGATGCCAGAAGCTCCACGACTTCTTCTTTTATGCCGAAAACAACTCCCGCCTCTTCAAGAGAACGGATTATTTCTTTCTTTGCTTCCTCTGCATTTAGATTCCTTATGGCCGGTTCCAGATAAACTTCCGCTTTTAACTTGTCCTCGGATATGCGTACCTTTACCCTCTTCCCTTTTACTCCCACAGACTGCCACTCTTCGTTCGAGTTGTTCAAAAGATCCCTAATGCTATCAAGAGATATCGCCACTCCCCTATCTTTGATGGCTTCCAAGATCACAACGGGGGAGATGCTTTTGTCCGAAACCTTCAAAAACAGCTCTCCATTTTCCTCCCTAAGCTCAAAGGGTTTAGCACCTGGGGGCATGGCCTCCTTCACTCCCTTTTTATTATTCCCTTTCAGCCCTTTCTTTAAGGGCCAAAACGGTCTTGACGTAATGCCTGACAATGGGATAGGGCGGAATCCCACCCCATTTATCAACCCTTGATGGACCAGAGTGATATGCTGCCAAGGCTAGTTTCTCATCTCCCCTGTACTTTTCAAGGAGCATTTTCAAGTACCTTATACCTCCATCCAGGTTCTCTTCGGGGTTGAAGGGATCCTTTACTCCCAGCATCTCGGCCGTTGAGGGCATAAGCTGCATCAGTCCCATAGCTCCAGCCTTGGACACTGCCCTTGGGTTGCCTCCTGACTCCATCTTTATAACCGCTCTCACCAAAGCCCCATCCACTCCGTATTTACGACATTTTTCCTCTATGATCCCATCTAGGTATGAAGGGGAAGGGTTACTTTTCGAGGATCTAGATGAATTAACATTAGAAGGAAAGGGAAAATCCTTATCCTGTGTCTTTTCAGCACCGCTCATCTTTTTGTCCAAGACCTCAACAAAGGTGCCTCTGGAAGTCTCATTTGTGGTCCTTCCAAATAGGTTTTGGATTTCAGTTATACGGTTTTTAACTCTGTTTACCCCTGAAAGGTCAGGATGCGGCAGGCCCTTCAATAAAGCTCACCACCCAAACTATGTAGCTCTCACGAACATGAGAGTAGCCCTTTCATCTATCTCCTTCTGTTCGGCCTTCAAACTGGCTTCCTTCAAGGCCTTTTTCCTTTTTTCAACCAAAACCTCCGCCATCCTCAAATCTGTGTTCTTTTTCATCAGCTCTTCCTTTAGGTTTTCGAGTTCTGCTTCCAATGCTTTTCTGCGTTTTTCTATCTCTTCAAGCTCCTGCTCCATTCTAGATATTTCCACCCTTATTCCCCATATCTCGTCAGGGTAAAAGGTACCATTTTGACACTTGTCAACGAAACTTTTTTCCATATGCTCTTTTTGTGATGATAGCTCCTCCATTTGAGAGATCACGTAACTGTAGCGATCTTGAACCTCCACAAACTTAACATAGGCTAGTTCCTTAACCTTCTCCTTAAGGTTTTTGACCTTTTCAGCTTTTTTGAGTTTTTTCATCAACTTTCATCATCTCCCCATGCAGGCAGTGCGTACAATAACTTGAGAGTTTCTTCAAAGGTGGAGCGCTCATCTATCCCCTGCCTCAAAAACTTGTCGAACTTGTCCTTGTTCTCTACCGCAAAATCCAATCGGGGATTGCTTCCCTTCTTGTAAGCTCCTAAGTTGATCAATTCCTCCGCTTCTTGATATAGGGAGAGATTTTCTCTAAGGGATCTAGCCGCCTCCTGCTGCTCGGTGGAAGTGATATCCTTCATAAGTCGGCTTATGCTGTGCAGAACGTCAATGGCAGGATAGTGATTTTTCACTGCCAGGTCCCTTGAAAGAACGATGTGCCCGTCTAGTATCCCTCTTACAGCATCCGCAATGGGCTCATTAAAGTCGTCTCCTTCCACCAAGACCGTGTATATTCCTGTTATGCTACCCGAAGCGCTGCACCCTGCCCTCTCCAATAGGCGAGGCAAAAAGGTAAAGACCGAGGGAGTATAACCTCTGGTTACAGGGGGCTCTCCCACAGCCAATCCCACATCCCTCTGAGCCATGGCCACCCTGGTGATCGAATCCATCATGAGCAGTACGCTCTTGCCCCTGTCTCTGAAGTACTCGGCTATCGCCGTACCTGTCAATGCTGCTTTGAGTCTGACCAAAGGAGGTTGGTCCGACGTGGCAACTACCACAACCGAACGTCTCATGCCTTCCTCCTTCAGGTCCCGGTTCAAGAATTCCTGGACCTCCCTACCCCTCTCGCCGACCAAGACGATCACGTTTACATCGGCTTCCGTGTAGCGGGCCATCATTCCCAATATAGTGCTCTTACCAACCCCCGAACCAGAAAAGATGCCTATCCTCTGACCTCTGCCCATGGTCAAAAGACCATCTATGGCCCGTATCCCAACGGAGAGGACATCTTTTACGGGTTTCCTCTTCAGTGGATGGGGGGGATCATTTTGCAATGGATAGTACTCAGTGCAGTTTATTGGACCCTTATCGTCAAGGGGTTCCCCCAATCCATTCAACACCCTCCCCAACAACCCTCCCCCCACAGGAACACCCATCGGCCTTCCCGTGGCTGATACGCTGCACCCAGGGCCTATCTTGCCCAGATCCCCCAAAGGCATTAGAAGGATCCTTTCCTCCCTGAACCCCACCACCTCACATTTAAGAGGCTGTTGGTTGGGTTTTCTGAAGCGAATCTCGCAAACATCTCCCAGCTGAACGTCTGGACCTATGGACTCCACAATAATGCCCGTAACGTTTGTAACCTTACCGTTTACAGAAACAAGCTCAACGTCCTTTAGCCTTTCATTCAGAGAGCTGAAAAGCACAAAGGGCCTAGGGCACATGAAGGGATTCCCCCATCAGGCTTTGTATTTCCCTTTCTATAGCTTCAAGCTGGGTTTTCCACCTAGCATCATAAACGCCAAGGTTAGTCTCCACCATACAACTTCCCTTTTCTATGGTTGCATCCCCAATCAGCTCGAATTCCTCTATCACTCTTTTGATTTCGGCCATTTCCTCGCTCTTTTTTAGGAAGAGATCCTTATCCTGGGGATTGACAAACAGTCTAACTCGGCGCCTGTCGCTTACTTTAGCCATTATCTCCTTGAATACCCTGAGGACAAGCTGCTCATCTAGGTCTATTTCCTTTCTGAGAAGCCTCTGCAAAAGAGCCTTCCAGATCTCCACCATGATGGGAGAACACCTTTCTATTTCCTCATCAAGGTTTTTCTGCAGAGTTTCTACTGCTTTTACCAGCTGTTTTTCCACGTTCTGGAACCTTTGCTTGTACTCCTCCTTAACTCTTTTTTCCACTTCCTCGTAGGCCTTCTTCAATCCATCTTTGTATCCTTCCTCAAAGCCTTTCTTCTTTTCTTCTTCCTTTGCCTCCATTGCTTCTTTCTCCAACTTTTCCTTTGCCTCTCTAAGCTCCGCCTCCGTCTTTTTCTGCTCCTCCACAAATTTGGCTCTCAGGCTTTCCAGCTCCTCCTTGAGCTTCCTCTCCCTATCCAAAAGCTCCGCTACTCTTTTTTGAAGCTCCTGCTTTTCTGCAGCAACTAAAAGATATGGATCTATCTGCCTTCCCCCCTCAAGACGAAAGGGCTCTGACGCAGGAATGGTAACCGCTCTTTCGTCCAGGGGAAGGTTTTTTATGACTTTTCCCTTGGGTTCACTATGTGACAATGTCCTCACCACTTCCTGCTATCACGATCTCTCCAGCCTCTTCAAGCTTTCTGATTATGTTGACAATCTTCTGCTGGGCCTCCTCAACATCCCGCAAGCGCACAGGCCCCATGTATTCCATTTCCTCTTTGAGCATCTCCACTGCTCTGCTGGACATGTTCCTGTAGAACTTCTCTCTCAGATCGTCGCTCACGCCCTTCAAAGCCATGGCCAGATCCTTGGTATCCACGTCCCGCACCACCTTCTGCAGTGATTTATCATCTATCTTCACGATGTCCTCGAAGGTGAACAGCTTCTTGCGGATCTCCTCGGCCATTTCAGGGTCCTTTTCATCCAATATCTCAAGTATCTGCTTTTCCGTCTTCCTTCCAGCCTTATTTATTATGGCCACTATGGAGTCTATACCCCCTGCCCTGGAGAAATCGGCTCCCACAACGGCGCTGAACTTACGCTCCATGACCTTCTCTGCCTCTTTTAGTACCTCCGGAGAAACGCTGTCCATCTTTGCTATGCGGAAGGCAACGTCCGCCTGAAGCTCACCGGGGAGCCCAGAAATTATGGCTGCGGCCTTGTCTGGGGGCAAATAGGCCAATATGAGGGCTATAGTCTGGGGGTGTTCTCCCTGCAAGAAGGAGAAAAGCTGCACTGGATCTGAGGTCCTCAAGAAATCGAAGGGCTTGCTCTGCAAACTAGAGGTAAGCCTCTTCAACAAGTCCTCTGCCTTCTCCTTTCCCAAAGCCTGCTCCAGAAGTTCCCTAGCGTAGGAGACGCCACCCTTCCCCAAAAACTCCTTGGCCATAATCAGCTCCTGGACTTCCTTCAAAACCGCTCGCCGCTCCTCTGAAGTTATCTTTCTAACCGAAGCTATCTCAAGGGTCAGAAACTCTATGGAAGCCTCGTCCAGATGTCTATATATTTGGGCTGCCCTTTCAGGCCCCAAAAGGATGAGCAATATTGCCGCCTTTTTCCTACCTCTTAATTCCATCAAGACTCCTCCAGCCACTTTTTAATGATGGAAGCAACCTCCTCAGGATAGGACTCGGAGTACAAAGATATCTGCTCCTCCAAGATCTCAAGCTCTGTTTTAGGATGATGAAGAAGTTCCACTTCCTCTGCTTTGGCTGCCTCTTGAACGGCTTCTTCTTCCTTAGTCCTACGCCTTTTGAGCAACATGAAAAGGCCCAAACCCACGGCTCCCAATCCGACAATTCCGCCGATTAGAACCACTGGATTCGCAAGGGAAAAACCTTCTTTCCGCTCAAGGTCGCCCACCTGAGCGTAAAATTGGTCAGGGGAGGCAAAGGGAATAAAGGTCACCGTCAGTTGATCTCCCCGATTCTCATCTACCCCCAGGGCCGAAGCAATGGAGCGGTAAAGCTCCTCCTTGGGACTTTCCTGCTCTGATCCGTTTATTACGACCGAAGCAGTAATTCTTTTCACTGTTCCTGGAGGACGTTCCTCGTTCTGCTGCAGCGTAGAGATCTCGTAGTTGGTCACCTGGTCGGTCTTACTGTACTCACCTGAACCCGCCCCAGAGGTCCTGACGGAATAGCCAGGAATGTTGGAGGAGGTTCCCACTCCTTGGGATTGGGCAGCCGTACCGCTGTAGTTTTCCTCCGTCACTTGAGTACTTCTTACTACACCTTTACCGTTCCCCTGAGGCAAAAACTGCTTGGAGGACCTGCTAACCCGACTGAAGTCCAGCTCCACTCTGACTCGAACCACAGCGTTACCTGGCCCGTATATGGCGGAAAGCATGTTTTGGACCTTGCGCTCCAGGTCATGCTCCTGCCTTCTTTCAAGCTCCCGCTGCAGGGAAGTGACGCTGCTTCCAGTGCTCAAAAAGAACTCTCCTCCCTCTGCAAAGCCCGAAAGCAACCTGCCCGATGTGTCCACCACCGACACATTCTCGGGAGAAAGTCCCTCCACGCTGGAAGCCACCAACTTCATTATGGCCCTGACCTGGTCCTGGCTTATCTCCCTACCGGGACGCAAACCAATCAAAACGGAGGCCGTGGCCTCCTCTTGCTCCTTCAGGAACAGCCTCTGCTTTGGCAAGACCAGGTTGACCTTGGCGAAACGAACCACCTCTATCTCGCTGATGGTACGAGACAGTTCTCCCTCCAGAGCCCTCACGTAAGCCACTTGCTGCTGAAAATCGGTCATGCCCATCTTTGAGTTGTCAAACAGCTCAAAACCAACCGTGCCCCTATTGGGCAATCCTAAGGAAGCCATCTCCAAGCGAAGCTCATAAACCCTGTCTTCTGGAACCAAAACAGCAGAAGCAGAAGGATCAATCCTGAAGGGAACGTTTTTCTCCTTGAGGACACTGACTATAGCAGCCGTATCCTCCATCTGAAGATCAGAAAAAAGAGGTGCGTACCTTGCCCGTCCCGAAAAAATCACTAACCCCACCAAAACAAGCAGGGTGCCCGCGACCGTAGCAGCCACGACCACCTTCTGTCTCTTGCTCCAGGAGCTCCAAAGGGCATTAAACTTGGAAAAAAGAGCTTTTATAGACTCCATACCCCTACCTGCCAGTCAAATAAGACTTTAAATCACACGGACATTCTTATTAATTGGGCGTACCCATCAAGAAGCTTATCCCTTATCATCACCGCAAACCTAAGGGCCACATCCGCCTCAGAGACAGCGGCAGCCACCTCGGAGATATCGTTTACATCCCCTGTGGCCATGGCCATCATCGCTTTTTCCGCCTTACCTTGAAGCTCACTTACTTTCTGAAACCCCTTGCTCAATACTTGATCGAAGGATTGGGCCTTTTTCTCTTCGGGCTTATTTGCCACTGAGACAAGAGGCTTTCCATTTATGCCGTACGCTGCCGATAAGGCTCTCAAGTCCACAATGGAACTCAAGGAGCACCCCTCCTATAAGTAAAGATTTTTCGCGTTTTAGCCCTCAACGTACATTACAGAATAAAGTTTTTGTTCCAGTTTTTCCAAAATGCGTTTATGTAGCTGGGATACCCGAGATTCAGATACCCCGAGCTCTCGGGCTATCTCCCTAAAGGTTTTGAACTCGAAATAGTACATCTTTATAAGCATTCGCTCCCTATCAGAAAGTTGGTCCAAAGCTTCGTAAAGCTTAGCTATTTCCTCGTTTCTCTCGACCACTTCCTGAGGGGAATCTTCTTCGCCGGCTATTATGTCACACCGGTCTACCTCAGAGTCCTCCAGTACAAGCTCCTCGTCCAGATAACCTATGTAGGATCGCTGAGATATTTTGAGCATCTCATCTAGTTGTTCTTCGGTCACGTTGAGCCTTTTCATTAGCCCTTCATTGGTTACCTTGCCTTCTTCCTGAAACTGTTGCTCCGCAGCGCGCTCCAAGGCCTGAACCTTCTCCCTGCCCGTCCTGGAGAACCAGTCAAATTTCCTTATCTCATCAAGAATGGTGCCTCTTATTCTGGAAACCGCATAGGTCTGAAAGGCATATCCAAGAGAGGGGTCGTACCTGTCTATGGCGTCCAAGAGCCCTATGTTGCCAAAGCTGATCAAATCCTCGTAGTCTAAACCTCTTGGTGGGGTAAGGGGCATTTTCTTCACCACGAAATAAACCAAATACTGAAATTTTTTGAAGAGTTTCTCCCGCAATAGATCCTGCTCTGCATTGCTTTGACTTTGCGCTTCCTTATAACTGAGCCACAACTCGCCCGTAGACACTCCAGCATCCATAAGCTTTTGTACTCTCTTAGGCATGCTCCCGCCCCCAAGGCCATACGGCACGTTTATAGTTTTATTTATAATATTATAAATGTTATTATAAATAAAACTATAAATTTTGCAAGTTAGAAAGTAAGTATAATTGCCTTGGAGCGAATAAACAACAAAAATCAGGCGGGGTGATACGCTTTTTCTTGCCTTTCTTTTTTGAGGGAATACACGTAAGCCAACACTTCCGCGATGGCCACATAAAGACTTTCTGGTATCTCCTCCCCTACATCCACATTCCTGTAAAGGGTCCTCGCCAAGGGCTTGTCCTCCACGATGGGCACGTTGGCATTCTCCGCTATCTCCCTTATTCTTAGCGCTATGTAGCCGGCCCCCTTGGCAACCACCTTGGGAGCGTTCATGGTAGCGCGATCATATTTCAGTGCCACCGCCAAATGGGTGGGGTTCGTAAGGACCACATCGGCCTGGGGCACTTGGCTTATCATCCTCTGCCTTGCTATCTCCGATTGCCTTCGCCGTATCCTCTGCTTCGTGAAAGGATCTCCCTCTGTCTGCTTGAACTCCTCTTTGACTTCCTGCTTGGTCATCCTTATTGACCTGGCAAACTCCCATTTCTGGTAACCTAGGTCGAACACGCCCAAAACCAGAAGGGCCACCCCCAGCCTCACTATGAGGCGAAAGATTATCATGAAGACCTGACCTGCTGCCAAATACACCCCCCCATAGGATATTTGCCTTATAACAGGAATCTCCTTTCGTAGTCCAAAATACAAAACTCCAAAAAGTATAGCAGCCTTTATGATTCCTTTTATGGCCTCGACGAGGGATCGCAAAGAGAACATTCTTTTAAGGCCCCTTACCAGGCTGAATCGCTCAAAAGAAGGAACAAGGGGTTTGAACGTCACCGCAAAGCCCACCTGTCGTGATAGCACAAAGACCAATATGATGCTACAAACAAGAGCAACAGGGAACCAAACCTTCAAGAAAAAAGCACCACTCTTGCTGAATGTAACCTTCGCCCATTCACCCTCATCCCAAACTGCTACAGAGGCCCACTGAAACACCCAAACAAGGTACGCCTTGAAGGCCTTCCAAAACAATTTAGAAAGAGCAAACAAGGTAACCATACCGCCTAAAATGCCAAAAGCAGAGGTAAGGTCCTTGCTCTGGGCAACATGGCCTTCTTCTCTTTCTTTCTTCTTCTTCCTAGGGGTCGCTTCCTCCGTCTTTTCTTGGGAGAATAGCTGAAGGTCAAAGAAAAGGGCACCTCCTGCATGAAGGGGAAAATCCCCCCTGGAGGTGCCACCTTTTTCCTCGAAATCCAAGAACCTTTCCTTCCTCATCTTTACGTCTATGACAAGTAATCCACCAATGTAGGCTGTATCACTTTAGCGATGGTCGCCAAGGTAGCCTGATAAACCATTTGGGAGGTCTGGAACTCCATGGCCGCCTCCGCTACGTCCACGTCCATGATGTTGCTGTACTGTGCAGTAAAGGATATGTTATCGGTCTCTATTCTGGCCTTTGCCGTCTCATACCGCCTTTGAAGGGCACCTCCCAATGCTCTAGCTCTCAAAAGATCATCCATCGCCTCGTCCAACTTGGGAAGCAAAGAGTCGGACACAGCGTCGATGGCCCCCCTTTCCACTGCCTTGGCAAGGTCATCCAGCAGGGCAAAAAGATCCCCCTCCTGTTGGTTTGCAGCGGTTCTTTTGACCATTCCCTGATTATAGGGCCCAACACTAGTGCCCCTTCTAGGAGAGGTAGTAGCAGTAATAGCATTCATCCCAGCAGCAGGAGTAACATCAAAGACCTTGCCCGTCGGAGAATAAAACACCAACTCCTCCACTCCTCCGTTGTCCACGACCTCCGCTCGGATGTCGCCATTGCCGAACCGCGCATTGACCAACGCTGAAACATCATGCAAAGAGCTTGCTCCACGAAGATCCACGACATCCCCATAACCATCTACGGCTACAGAGAGGACTCCTCCCCCAGACCAAGCACCAGCAGAAAGCCTCACGTCGGTGCTAATGCCCAAAAAAGTCCTGGCAGGAGAGCCTGAATTGTCATAAACGCTAACGGGGGCACCATCCATTGCTGAAAGGGATAACCTTACGTTTCCCGCCCCATCAGACGTGACCCCTACGTTCAGCCAACTTCCAGCCATGTCCTTGAGTTTGTACGCCACATCCAGCAGGGTCTCCGAAGGCCCCACAGACACCTCTAGGCTTCTTCCTTCGGTCTTTATCACAAAGCTACCCTCGACCCCAGCTGTGGCGCTGTCAGAAACCCACTCACCCACTATACCCGTTTGCAGTCCCGCCGAAGCAGCGATACCAGAAGTGATGCCGTTCAAGGCAGGATCCGCATAAGGCAAATCATAGATTCTCATGGGTTCCCCAGTAAGGCTGTAAAAGGCTACCCCCTTATCACCATCTATAAGGTCAAAACCCATCTTCCCTGAACCTACTTGCCTTTGAACCTCCTGGGCGAACAAACGAGGATCTATATGAAGGCCGTCGGAACCCACCACGTCATCTTTGTGAAGTTTAACCTCATAGAGGTCGTCCCCTATCTGAACCCCCACCCTTACTGGCACCTCACTACCTCCCAGGGGAGGAAATTCCACACTTGTAAGGTCCACCGAGTGGTTAGCGGTGCTCAGTCCAAGCCTTTGGCTCCAGTTGCCCTCTTTATCATATATGTTGACGGGACTTCCGTCCTTGGCATAAAGGACCAAGCGTTCCGTACCTCCCTCTAGATCCTGAGCAGAACTGTCAGTAACATTCTTTTGAGTCGCGTCGCTCTGGATGATGACCTCAAGCCAATCTCCCGCCGATGCCTTTATCCTGTCTGCAAGCTCCTCCAAGGTGAGATCGGAATCGTCCTGGACCAAAAGCCTCAAATTTTTATCCCCTGCGGAGATAACCATGTCCATTTTGTCCGTGGTAGTGTCGCCCAACACGGCCCCATCAGGGAAAAAAGTAGATTTTACTGAGGTCTCCAAACCAAGGAAGGAACTCAAGTTCATGCGATTTATATCCTTTGGGTCAATTGTCTCCCTGGACATTCTGGCCGTCCCAAAAAGCTCTACGGCACTTCCCGAGGCCTCTACGGAAAAAGATCCCCCTTCCTCTGCAGCGAGGGTGATGGATCCATCATCTCTGACCCCCGCCCAAATGCCTGGGACGTTCATCAAGGCATGGGCCACATCCTGCAATGTAGCACCACTAGCCACAGGCACATTGTAGCGGGTTCCATCGGACGCTATGACATCAATGGAACCTGGCTGCGAGGCCGTCCAAGGGGCTCCTACAATGTTCGAGGTAAGGATTTGCCCCCTAGGGTCGTTATCGCTCCACGGAACAGAGGTAACCCTCAAGGGCTCTCCAGAGAGACTCTCAATAACCAGCCGTTGAGTCCCTGTCAAATAGTCCTTCTCAACACTGGCGTAAACTAATTTTTTAGCTCCCTCGCTCTCATTTATGGCCGAAGCGATCTCGTCCAGCGTGTACCCTTTGACGTTTTCGCCAGGCTCAACGAAGCCATCGTAATCGGTTAGGTCTGCTAGGCTGTCGCTGTCGGTATCATTCCATCTCTTAGGCAAAAAAACCTCCGCAGTTTTGTCCCCCACCGTTATAGCAAGCCTCTCGGAGGAACCCTCCCAAGCAAAATCAACAGGAACCTCAACACTCGTTATCTTTCTCCTCACGAAGCTGAGGGGGAACACATCCCTTCCGTTCAAAGAGACCGTACCCTCTATTCCCTGCTCTATTTCGAAGGATATCCTGCCCGAGTCTCCTTGATACACAACCTTGCCTGTGTCGTCCTTTACAAAAGCTGGCCTATCGGTTTCATAGCCAGAAAAGAGGTATCTGCCCTGGATGTTGGCGTTGGCCACCTGAATCAGCTCGTCCCTCATGGCAAGAATATCCTTGGCTATTCCAAGGCGATCCACCTCGCTCAAAGCACCGTCGCCTGCATAAATGGCTTTCTCCCTCATGGATGACACCAGATCCGTTGCCTGACCCAAAGCAGATTCGGTGCTTTCAAGCCATGTAACTGCATCATCCAGGTTCCTCACGAACTGCTCCCTCTGAGATATCAAAGATCCAACCTTCATTCCCCTTGCCACTTCCGAAGGGTTGTCCGAAGGCCTGGAGTACATTTTCTGCGTGGACATCCTCTTTTCGGCCTCCACCAACCGCTTCAGGCTATTGTGCATATCCCTCAGAAACAGGCTGGATATCATGGAATGGGAGACTCGTTTCAATCAAACCACTCCTATCTCTTTATGTTCATAAGCTCCTCCAGAATCTGATCGCTGGTGGTTATGACCCTGGCTGAGGCTTGAAAACCTCTTTGGGCCTTGATTAGATTCACGAACTCCGCAGTCAAATCCACGTTGGAAGCCTCCAAGCTGCCCCCAGCAATGCTTCCGGCACCGCCTTCCATAGGCTTAAGTATCTGGGCCTCTCCAGAGTTAGCGGTGCTCCTGAAGGACCCACCCCCAACCTTCTCCAATCCACTTGGGTTGGAGAACAATGCTAATGCAACGGTATAAAGCTCCTCCGTTTGGCCGTTGTCGTAAACACCCCTTATGATCCCATCTGCTCCTACTGAATAGTCCTTGAGGACACCCATCTTGTATCCATCTTGATAATACTCCTTTGTTGTGAAGCTCGAACCAAACTGAGTGACGGCATCTATCGGGTCCTTACCCAGAGCTTTTCCCGTGAAATCAAAGACCACGCTAGAATCCTCCGCTCCAAGGGAGGCGAAGTTGAAGGTTACCGTGCTGGATTCGGCCCCTGTTTCGTCTATGACCCTCTCGATTAATCCGTCGGGGGAAAACTCTACGAGCCCCGTATTACTGCTCAAGCCTACCCCTGGTTCGTCAGGTAGCCAAACCCTCCAACGCCACAGGTTGTTGTCCACCTTCTCCCAGCTTGTCTCCACGGTGTGGGCGTTGCCCTGAGTATCGTATATATCGAACTTGGTGGAGTGGATGCTGGACGTCTGGAGGTTGAAAGTATCCACCACGCTGCCCGATTGCACCAGGGAAACACCCATGCCGGAAGTGGTGGCCTCCACGTCCAGATTTTGCCCACCTACGCTTATCGTGGTACCCGAGGGCACGTAAAAGGATCCATCGTCCTTGCTCTCCAAGTCCACGGAGCTTACCGCCATGGTCCCCGTTCCATCGTCGCCCCACACGGTAAGCCTCCTGCCTCCATCAGGCAGGTCAGTGAACTCCGCCAAATAGTACAATGTGCTGCCAGAGCCATCGTCCAACCCAAAAACCTGGTAATCCAATGCAGCACCAAGCTTGCCAGTCCAAAGAAGCCCCCCAGTGGCACCGCTTTTGACCAACAGGTCCCCGGTGGTGGAATCGAAGCTCACAGTATCGTTGGTTCCATCCCCGTCAAGGTCCACCGTGGTATTATCTGCCAAAGCAGGGAGGGCTGTGGAGGGGTTTACCCCCGAAAGGGTCATATCAACGGACACAGTGGTGCCGTCTTGTTTTTTGAAGGTCACCTTAAGAAAGTCGTTTACCGTAGTCCCCTCTGAAAAGGTTATGCTGGTGTATTCCTCGCTTCCTATCACACCGGTCAGAACCAGATCGTTGCTACTTAAGCCCATGGGCAATACAGTATCAACCCTGGAATCGAGGTTACATCTGAACCCCGCAGTGGTGGTGGCCTTTGCAGGTAGTTTTTGCCCCACAGGAATGTTTATATCCACCAGGTCGGTCCCCACTACCTTCTCCCCAGGATTTAGGGGGTCGTCGGCCATAGTGAAACCCTGAAGCTTGTAACCCGTTCCGCTCTGGACCAGGTCGCCACTTCCATCCAACACGAAGTTGCCAGCCCTGGTGTAAAGGTTGGTGGAACCATCCTTTACAACAAAGAACCCATCACCTTCTATGGCCATATCGCTCTTGCTGCCCGTGTAGTTTATGTTCCCCTGGGTATGATCCACCACTATGCTCCCAACGGTCACGCCCAACCCCACCTGAGTGGGATTAGTGCCCCCTTTCTCCGCGCTGGGCGCCGTGGCAGTCCTCTCCGTTTGGCTCATGAGCTCCTGAAAGTTCACATCGGACTTCTTGAACCCCGTGGTGTTGGCGTTGGATATATTATCGCCAACTACATCAAGCATGGTCTGGTGGCCCTTAACCCCACTGACCCCTGACATCAAAGACCTTAGCATCTTTAACCTCCTCCTTACGAACGTCTGCGGGCATCCATGCTCAAAAGGGCCGCCTTCCCTTGCGACCATTTATTCAAAACAAAAGGAACAACGAAACTAACCTATGGACAACAGCCTTTCAATGGGAACCTCGACCCCTTCTTGAAGCTTTAGGCTTACCTCGTCGGAGTCGAAGATAACCGATGCCACTGTCCCTTCCTTTTCTTCACCGGTTTCCACATCTGCGTAAGTAATCTTCTCTCCCACCAAAGACGATGCAGAGAACCTAAAAAACTGACTGAGTCCCTCAAGCTCTTCCTTTATGTTGGCTATTTGTTCCACGCTGGCAAACTGGGCCATCTGAGAGATGAACTCCGACTGATCCAGTGGCTCCAGGGGATCCTGGTTCGCCAGTTGAGTCACCAGTATCTTTAGAAAGGCCTCTCTATCGAAAGTGCTGTTTACCGAAGCCCTTCTCGTAGCGCTGTCCTGCACTGTACTAACGTCTCCTGCAGAATTTACACTGTTCACCAAGGCCATCACTCCCTTTAGAGCCTTATTCATATTTGTTATCGGCTTACACTGCACGATCTTGAATAGCTCTTAACCACAAATAGATTTGTACATTATAATCGTCCATATATTAATAAAAGGACGGAATGACATAATGGCAAAGTATCAAATGATACCAACGAACCGGGAGGAAATGCGTCAAAGGGGCTGGGATGAGCTGGACTTTCTTTTCATAACCGGGGACGCCTACGTGGACCACCCGAGCTTCGCCCACGCCATAATAACCAGGGTCTTGGAATCCAGAGGCTTTAGGGTTGGGATCGTTGCCCAGCCAGACTGGAAGAACCCAGACTCCATCGCCCTCATGGGGAAGCCCTCCCTGGGTGTGCTGGTCTCCGCAGGGAACCTGGACAGCATGCTCTCCAACTACACTGCTGCGAAGAAAAAACGAAAAAAGGACCGGTATTCCCCCGGAGGAGAAGGGGGGAAAAGGCCCGACAGGGCAACCATAGTCTACTGCAACATGGCAAGGAAACTGTGGAAGGACGTCCCCATAATAATAGGAGGCATAGAGGCCAGCTTGAGGAGGTTCGTCCACTACGACTACTGGTCGGACAAACTGAGAAAGCCCATACTCATGGACAGCAAGGCGGACCTTCTCGTCTGGGGGATGGGAGAAAAAACCATAGTCCAGATAGCGCAAAAACTTCAAAAAGGTATCCCCATTGCAGAGATCAGGGACGTAAGAGGCACATGTTACATCTTTAAGGATTTAAAGGACCTCGAAAGCTTCGTGGAGATTCCCTCTTGGGAGGAGATCCAGCAGGATAAAAAGGCCTTTGCCAGGGCTTATCTACTGACGGAACCGGAGCTTGACCCCTTGACCGGAAGGCCCATAGTCCAAAGGGTTGGTGACCGGTACCTGGTTCAGAACCCTCCGCAATTTCCTCTATCGGAAGAGGAACTTGACGAGATATACGAACTGCCCTACACGAGAAAAGCCCATCCAAGCTACGATCCTTTGGGAGGCGTTCCAGCCCTCGAGGAGGTTCAGTTCAGCATAACCGCTCATAGGGGGTGTTTCGGCAGCTGCTCCTTCTGCGCCCTATCCGCCCACCAAGGCAGGATAATTCAAAAAAGAAGCGATAGATCCATCCTCAAGGAAGCAGAGCTTTTGACCCGAATGGAGGGTTTCAAGGGCTACATCCACGACGTAGGGGGCCCCACCGCCAACTTTCACGAAAGAGCCTGCAAGATTCAGGACAAGGGATCTTCCTGCAAAAACCGCCAGTGTACGTGGCCTTCCTGCTGCCCAAAACTTCGAAAGTCAAACGATAATTACATGAAGCTTCTACGAAAGGTGCGCTCCATTCCCGGAGTGAAAAAGGTCTTTGTAAGGTCGGGCATACGTTACGACTACATAATGGCGGAGAACAACCGCTCCTTCCTTGAGGAACTCTGCGAACACCACGTAAGCGGCCAGCTAAAGGTGGCCCCGGAACACGTTTCGGCCCGAGTCTTGAACCTCATGCGAAAGCCCCCAAAGGAGGTGTTTTTAGAGTTCAAGAAGCTCTACGAGGAGGTCAACCGCTCCTTGGGAAAGAAACAGTTTCTGGTGCCCTACCTGATATCGAGCCACCCGGGAAGCACCCTGGAGGACGCCATAGAGCTTGCGGAGTTTCTAAGGGACATCCGTTACCACCCTGAGCAGGTGCAGGACTTCATCCCTACCCCAGGCACCCTTTCTACGTGCATGTACTACTCGGAGATAAACCCATACACGGGCGAAAAGATCTTCGTGGCCAAAACTGCCAAGGAAAAGGCCATGCAGCGAGCTCTGCTTCAGTGGAGAAACCCAAAAAACTACAAACTTGTAAAGGAGGCCCTATTGAAGGCAGGAAGAAGGGACCTAATTGGAAGGGGCAAGAAATGCCTTATCCGAGAGGACACAAGGGATGAAGAAAAGCACAAAAAAGGCCCAACAAAGCATAAAACCCACCCTAAGAATAAAAACCTAGACGAGAAAAAGAGAAAAAAGAAAAGATAACGACCTGCCTATACAAAAACGGAAGCCCCAGTTTCCCGGGGCTTCCGTTCTCTCTAAAAATATATCTATTAAAGGAGTAAAGGTGCAGGAAGCAAAGGTTGCGGCGGCCTTGCGCTTCCAGATGGTTAGTATATTGATTTTTTTCAAATTGTCAACACTTAAGTGTAAAATTCTCTACAATGTCTCAATTTTCAAACAATTATCCTTTGTTCTGCACACTTGGGCGTCCTGGTCCTCTCTCCTCGTCGGCTATACCAGCCTTAAGCACCTAAAACTGGTATTCCAGCGTAAGATACGCTCTTCTTTCTGGCCCGTAGTAATAGGTTCCCCATGACTCGCTGGCCCAGTAATCCTCGTCGAAGATGTTGTAGGCCGAAAGCCTGATGGTGTAAGGCTTTCCCTTGTACTCCAAGGAGGCATCCACCGTCGTAACATTGGATTCGACACCTTGTCCTTCGTTTCTGTTGCCCAGGTAGTGAAGTACCACCTGGCCGGACAGGGGGCCGTTGGTGTATATGAAGGAAGCGTCCACGTCCCATTCGGGGGTACGGGCCCTCTTCCATTGATTGTTTTTCTTTTCCTCTGCCCTCATCCACGTAGCGCCAAGCTCCAGATCCCAAAGGGAGGATATCTTCCAACGCCTGGAGAGCTCCAATCCCCAAGCCCGGTACTTATCGACGTTATCGTATTCTTTTCTGTCGCTTGACCAAACAATCTTGTCTTCCATGTCCATATAAAACATGTTAGCGCCCCAGGGGCCATCCTCATCCTTCCCCTTGACGCCCAGCTCATAGCTGTAACCCTTCTCCGGCTTCAAGTCGGGATTGGGAAGGACCCATGCACCATCACCTGCTATCTCGTAAAAACTTGGCATGGCAAAGAACCTTCCCGCAGATAGGTACCAAAGATTACCGTTCATCGTCTGGTAAGACAGGGAGAGTTTAGGGTTCAGCTCATTGTAGTCTTTTGCGTTATCTTGGTCCCATATCTCGTAGCGCAATCCCGCATTGAGGATAAAGTCCCCAACAGGCCTTGAAATCTCAATAAAGGGAGCGTAGTTTTTCCTCTTTCCTTCTGTATACCCAGAAAGCTTTTCATCTCTAAAGGAGGCCCCCCAGGAGACCAAGGCATCTTTCCAAGAGGTGTTTTTGGAAAACTCAGCCCCCCATGCTTCGTCGTCGTAAAAACTTCTGCCCTCCGGATCTTTGTAGTCTTTTTCTTCCTCATGCCTGTAAAGTATTGCCCTGGCAGTTTCCCCTTCCCATTTAACATAAAACCTTGAATAATCATTCTTTTGTTGATTTTCATCCCCATTATAGGTCCAGCGGGAGGTATATTTGCCCCATACTCCTGAGAAGGTGAATGGGCCACTTTTCAACGTCAAACCCCCTGAGTCCTGGTCGTAATCAAGATTCTTGTTTATAACCGTACCATTCCAGGACAGGCGTGACTCTCCTTCCTCTGAATGGCCGTACCATATCCTGGCGGAAAAATCCCCCTCGCTGGTCCAACCGCTGAAGGAGCCCTCTCGCCAGTCGTTGGTTCCAGCGCCTCCCGTGATCTTTACCCCTTCGCCCAAAGGTTTTTTGGTTATTATGTTTATCACACCCGCTGCAGCCATGGAGCCGTATAAAGCGGAACCAGCCCCCTTGACCACCTCGATACGCTCTATGTCCTCCAAGGGAATGGAGCGCAGGTCGTATGCCGCAGCCCCTGCCCCATGACTGGCCTTATAGTAGGGCACTCCATCAACCAAAATCAAAACCTCAGTCACAAGGCCCCTGAGCTTTATGTTGTCCTCTTGAGTACTGCCGTTGCGGGAAGATATATAAATTCCCGGGACCGTGGAGCTTAAAAGCTCTCCCAGCTCGGTGGCTCCGCTTCGCTCTATGTCCTCCGAGGTAACCACGTACGTGGCAGCAGGAACCTCCTCCAAGGACTGATAAACCCTGGAGCCGGTAACTACCTCGGGCTCAAGGGTCAAAGCTTCCTGAGCGAAGGAAGCTCCCGCCCAAAGCCCTACCACCATGACCGCAATGGCCAAAAAACCTGAAAAAAGCCTTCCCAACTTCATATAAAACCACCTCTCCTACGAAGTTTGGGGCCACAAAAAAAGGCCCATAAGGGCCAAAAAATCCGTCTCCTCCCTGGCCCTCGCGGGAAGAAACTTCCAGCTGAAGGGATCGGTATCCGGACTTGGGGTCTTCCTCCAGGTGCGCCTTCCCAGCAAACTTGCCAGTGGCTCTATGCACCCTTCGTCACCCTCACCGTAGCGGGGCTGTGCCGGATTCTCACCGGCTTCCCGATTTCCCTTCCGCTAATCTTTCGTTTTGCCCACATAAAATATAGCCAAAACCCTCCAAAGTCAAGCCCTCAGCAAAGAACAAGGGGAGCTTCGATGCTCCCCTCAACATTGGTTCTATCTATTCATCCATGCCAATCCTTGGATCAATACCTGAAGATGGCCGCCACATCCTTGCCTCCTGGCACCTCCTCGGGACTTACCACGTACACCTTGCCCCTGCTCCTCAAGGTCTCCACCGCTGCAAGGTCCAAAAGATCCCTTGCCTCAGGATCCTCCCTGGAGGTAAGCTCCATTTCGTGTGTGGCTTTTTTCCATTTGCCCCACACCTGGACCCCCAAAGGCACAAAGAGTACCTCCACCCTGCCTGAAAAGGCCGCCGGCAGTACTTCCTCGAGCATGGAAGAGGCCTTGCCTGTCCCCAAAAGGGCCTCGAACTTCTCCTTTGCCTCCATTTCCTCTTTCTTGAAGATAGGTTCCACTATGGCCTTTGCCCTCTGGAAGAGTTCCTCAGCCGTCAAATTGTCCGGGCTTCCCTCCACGAACTCCTCGGTCACGTGGGGATAGGACGCAACCTCCTTGTACAGGGAGACCACGTAGGCAACTCCTGCTGGAACCAGAGGCGCCGTCTCGTCCTTTAGAAGCTCCCGTATTCCCTTGTCCACCATTCGCAAGAAGGTTTTGAGGTTTTCCTTGAAGTCCTCGTCTCCTGCACCGTGGCCATGAAAGAGTCCCTGCCGGCCCGGGGCTGAGCCGATCTGACCCTGTTTCTCCAGGGGCTCGTACTGAAGGGCCTCGGATATGCTCTGGGGAACGTTCTCCAAGTCGACGTTTCTGAAGTCCTCTTTGGTGCACTGGATCAATCTTATTTTCTTCTTGCTGAGGCACAGAACGTAAAAGTCATCCCCACCGCCTACAAGAGGCAAAAGGGGCTTTATGTGAAATCCCCGGGAAACCACCGCAAGCTTGGGGACCTCCAAGGGTATCCTGTAGATCCTCTCGTACCCCTCGGACAAAAACACTGCAAGGGCCTTGCTTTGGTTTTCCCAGAACATGGAGTTCGAAAGCAGTTTCTTAGCAGGTTCCAAAAGATCCTCCACTTCCTGCTCCTTGAGTCCCCGACCCAAAAGTTCGTCCTGCACTTCCCCAAGGACACTCTTGAAAGCTATCTGGCTCTTTCGGGGCTCTGCGGGAAGGGGCGTGGGCATGTAGATGGAAACGCTGGGGGCCTTCTGGTGTTCCGATAACGCTATCAGCTCGCTTCGGGTCAACAACCTCATGACTTTTCGCCTCCCTTTCCTTTGCTGTTCTGCTCTTTGAGGCAATTCCCCAATGAAAAGGGACGGGGAATCAGCCTCCTTTACTTTCTCTAATTATAACACTAATCTATCAAGACAATGGGGCATCCTCAAAGGAAAAACTTTCCCGTTCGAAAAGCTCCACACAGGCTTCCACTACCTTGTGGTCGTACAAAATTCCCTTTCCTGCTTTGATCTCCTCCAACGCCTCCTCAAGAGTCAAAGCCGACCTGAAGGGTCTGTGGGAGACCATGGCCTCCACTACGTCCGCAACGGCCAATATTCGGGCCTCAATGGGGATATCCTCGCCTGAAAGCCCTCTGGGGTAGCCAGAACCGTCCAATCTCTCGTGGTGGGCATAGACTACTTCCGCAAGAACTGGCCTGTGGGTAAGCTTGCGCAATAGCTCATACCCTTTCTGGGGATGGGTGCGGACAATCTCCATCTCCACGTCGCTCAACCTGCCGGGCTTGTTCAAGATCTCCGCCGGCACTGCCACCTTCCCTATGTCGTGCACCAACCCTGCAAGTTTGACAAGCCTGATGCGCTCTTCTGAAAGACCCAATTTCCTGGCTAAGGCCTCTGAAAGAAAGGACACCCTTCTTTGGTGATCATAAGTATAGGGGTCCTTCATCTCCACCGTCTGAGCTAAAATTCCAATGGTGTCTTCCCAAAGCTTCTCAACCCGTCCCAGCTCCTCCTTGGCAAGGTCCCTTGCCGTTTTGTATTTGCGGGCCATCTCCGCCAAGGCTTCCACGTCGGTGTAAGAATTGAGTATCGCCTCCATCTTTCCATCGGAAAAGAGCGGGACTTGATTGAACAGAACGTGGAAGATCTCTCCACTCTTTTTCCTCCTTACCGTGACGCGCTCTATGCTTTTACCCTCTAAAGCCGATTTCATGTGATGTTCTGCCTCATGCATGCGGTCCTCGGGCACCACCAGCTCCCTCAAAGTCCTACCCTCTGCTTCCTCCCCGGAATAACCAAAGACCTTGGCGAAGGAACTATTGACCCGCTGTATCCTCATAGTGGTGGGATCCTGAAGAGCTACTGCATCTGGAATGGAGTCGAAAAGCCCCTCAAAGAAGGCCTTCTCCCTCAGGATCTCCTTCTTGCTGGACAAAAGCTCCTTGCCCTGGCTTATGCTTTTCTTAAAGGCACCATAGCCGCCCATAAGGCTCAGCACCAAAGCCATCGCCAATATGATGATCCCAGCAACTATCCAATCAGGATAGGAACCAGCGCCCCCATTAAGTTCCAGCCATTTTCTAATGGAAGCCTGTAGCACCGAGTTGGGGTCGTTTTTCATCTGCTTCAAATTGAAATCTATGACCTGCTTGAGAACGTTCTGCCTACCCTTTGGAAAGGCAAAACGCCACTCTGAGGGGTGGAATATGACGTTGGTGGCCACCACCGGGTATTTATGCTCATTGAAATACCCAAATATTCTACTGACGACCCCACAGGCCGCTTGCCCCCTCAATATGGCTTCGAATACCTCTTCCCCTGAAGGTACCTCCATGAACCTGCACCTGATGCCAAAATCCCCTAGGAGTTTTTTAAAATATTCACCGTATATGTCGCTTTTTTCCACCGCAACCGTCAAATCTTCAACGTCCAATATGGAATCTACGTTCAGGCCCTTTCGCTTGTAAAGCACCCCCCAATCGGTGAACACCGCCTCCGTGCTGAAATCGTAAAGTCTTTCCCTCTCAGGAGAGAAAACAATGGCTGTCATAACATCTATTTCTCCTCTTTCGAGGCGCTTCAATCCCTCATTGAAGGTTCCTTTGACGTATTGCAAAGTGTAACCTTCCTTTTTGGCTATATGCTCCAGGACATCGGCGTACAGTCCTTTGACCTTGTCATCTTCAGTAAAGATAAGGGGGTAATACTCATATACTCCTACCCTTATCAATTCTTCGGCACTGGACCTGACAGGAAGGAAAAAACACGCAAACAAACACAAAAGACATATCCACAAACATCTTTTCTTCATGCCTCGGCTCCTTCCTCTTCCTCTAGACTTTTGTTTGCTCCTTCCTTCACCAAAGCCTGCATTGCTCTCTCTTGGTCTATTTTATCAAGCACTCGTTCCAAACCTTTGCGCCTTGAATTGACCAGGGAGTCGTACTCGTCCTGAAGGGATTTGATCCTCTTGCCCAATTTATCCATCCTATCAAGGAACTTTTCCCACTCGGCTTTGAACCTGCCGAAAAGGGCCAGAATCTCCTTGGATGCCTGCTGTAGGGCAAAGTTTTCCACGGCCTGTCTCACTACGGCCAAAACAGCAAAGAGTGTAGTGGGGGAGCAGAATATTACTTTCCTTGAAAGGGCCTCATCCAAAAGCGCAGGTTCATTTTCTTGGATGAATGAAAAAACCTGCTCATTAGGGATGAAAAGTAGCGCATAGTCCACGGTCCCTTGCTCTGGATCTATGTACTCCCTGGAAGCTACTTCCTTTATCCTGTTTCGGACGTCCCTTATGAAGGCCTTAGCGTAAGAATCTTTTTCCTGCTCCGAAGGGGACTCCATATATCTTACATAGTTGTCGAAAGGAAATTTGACGTCCATATTGAGCACTAGGCCCCGAGGAAGAAGGAACGAAAAATCTGGCCTCGTGCCATTGGCCGTCTGGCTCTGTTTCTTGTAATTTATACCTTCGACTAGCCCTACAGCCTGCAATATGTCCTCGGCCATCCTCTCCCCCCACTGCCCTCTCGCCTTGGAGCTTGCCAAAACTTCCTTTAGGCTCCCGGCGGTTCGGACCAACTCCGCCGTCTGGATGCTGAACTCGGAAAGCTTTCCTGCAAGCTCCCCAAATTTCTTCTCCCTATCCTTTTCCAATTCCTTTATAAGCCTGGACACGTTCTCCAGCTTTGATGCCATCTCTTCCAGTTTCTGATCTATAAGGGCCTTTTTACCTTCGAGCTCCTGTGAGGTCGCCTGTCTTTCTGCTTCAAACCTCGAGCGAGCGAGCTTCAAAAACTCATCAGTGGAACGGCTCAGAGCCTGAACGGAAAGCTCACCGAAAGCCTCCTTCAGACGGGACATGGCCATCTCCATCTGGTTTTCTGCCAGCTCCCGTGCCGCCCTGCCATGAAAGAACCTCATGAAAGAAGACACTATTACTCCCAGCAAAAAACCCGCTATGAACACAAATATCAAAACGTAAACCATGCCAGAATTGGTCAATTCGTGAATCTCCCCCAGCAGCTTTTATTTATAAAATAAATGAAATATATTTTTCCACATATATTATGGTATATTAATACACAAAACAAAGCAACAAAGCCCTCTGCTTTTGGTTGTTAGGGCTTGAAAATAGGAGACGCCCATGAAAAAAAGAGGGTTTACCTTTGTAGAACTGCTTGTGGTCTTCATAATCATTGGGGTACTTTCGGGAATGCTCCTCTTGACCACCCTTTCGGGAAGGGATAAGGCCATGGCAACGAGGATAATCTCCGACATGCGCACATTGAAATCTGCCGCCCTCATGTATTACCACGAGGAGGGAAAGAAGTGGCCTATTGGACCGGTGAGCGAGGCCTTCTGCTCCAAGTACCTGGACCGAAAGGCGCCTGAGTCAGGGGACGAAAACCTTTGGTACGGCTTTGATTCATCAGATCAGACTCCATGCCTTGTGGTGGCAAACCTCCCATCCGAAAGCTTTGGTCTAAGGAAGAAACTTGCCTCCATGGCTAGCGAGGCAGGAATCTTCGAGGATAAAAGCTTAACCAGGATATACGGAGAAACCTCGCCCCCTCCGCAAAGGGTGTACATGCCTGTTGCCGTTAAATCACCATCTCCATGAAGGTGCCCTTTCTGTCTGAAGCCATGCTAAAATAACATCACAAGACAAACAGGTAAAAGGGGGAAGTCCCTCAATGGCCAGGCTCTTCAGCAAAAAGCACGAAAAAAAAGATTTCACGGGCCCTGTACTCGGCGGGTCCTTTTTCGAGAACCTCTTCGATCACTCCCCCGAGGCCATAATAATCTGCGACAGGGAAGAAAGGATCATAAGGGCCAATCGCACCTTCTGCAAGCTTTTCGGCTACTCCGAGGAGGAAGTGATAGGTAAAAACGGAAACGACGTGGTGGCCCCCACCCCCGACCTAATGAGGGAAGCTGTAGCTGTAGATGAACTTATGTGGACAACTATGGAAAAAGTATGTATGGAAACCATACGTCTTAAAAAAGATGGAACGGCCATACCGGTGGAGCTCCTGCAGGTGCCCTTTGAGCTGGAGGACGGAACGCTCTACGATTACACCATCTACCGGGACATAACCGAGAGGAAAAACGCCGAATATGCTTTCAGAAGAGAAAAGGTATTTTTCGAAAAGCTGTTCGAGGCAACCCCCCTTGCCATAATGATATGCGATCCAAAAGGCAGGATAACCAGGGCAAATCCAGCCTTCTTAAAACTTTTCGGTTACCCCGAGGGGGAAGTCATAGGAAGGGCCTGCTACGACATAGTGACCCAGGATGCAAGGTTGATTGCCGAAGCCCGAGAGATAGATAAGCGCTTCTGGTCGGGAGAAAACATTCACATGCAGGTAAAAAGACAGAACAAGGACGGGAAGATCCTCCACCTGGAGCTGGTTCAGGTTCCCCTAATTCTGGACCAAGACACCATGATGTGCTACGTCATATATAGAGACATATCTCAACAGATCAAAGCCGAGGAGGCATTGAAGGAGAGCGAAAGAAGGTACCATGCAGTGGTTCAGGACCAGGACGAGTTCATAGTCCGCCTCAATACAGATGGGGTTTTGACCTTCGTCAACGATGCCTACTGCCGATACAAGGGGATGTCAAAGGAAGAACTTTTGGGAAGCTCCATATTCGATGATTACACCCCTGAGACAGCAGAAAGGCTCAAAAGGGAGATTCTAACCTTTCTAACTCCTGAAACCCCCGTCAAAACCAGCGAAGTATATAACGACCTGCCCTCAGGAAAAAGACAGTTCGTCCAGTGGAGAAACAGAGGCATATTTGACCAAAACGGCAAGCTTATAGAGATCCAGAGCGTCGGAAGAGACGTAACGGACCTAAAAGAGGCACAAGAGCAGTTAAAGCGCTTGAACGTGGTGCTAAAATCCGTAAGAGACATTCACCGCCTAATAAACAGCGAAAAGGACCCCACACAACTTCTTCAGAGCATATGCGTAAGCCTAGTGGTCAACCAAGGATACCCCAACGTTTGGATAGCCATATTGGAGTTCAAAAATTGTCTGGCCAGCATTTTTGAGGCAGCCATGATAGATGGCGACACCCCCATATCCGAAAGGATGTGCCGCAAGGAGCTCAACAGAGCTTGCCGAAAAGTTTTAGAGAGCCCTGGGGTCATAATAGAAAAGGAAGTGGTCCCCTGCAGCTACATTCCATTATTGAACGAATATCCGGACAAATACTCCATGTCCACCAGGCTGGAATACCAGGGACACGTTTTTGGCCTCATCACCGTCGCCTTGCCCAAAGAATACATGGTCACAGAGGAAGAAAAAATAATATTCCAGGAAACCGCCCAGGACATAGCAATGGCACTTTATAACCTGGGGATACACTCACAGGGAGGCGTAAAAGGAAAATGCGACTAGAGGATGTTATAGGTCCAGTAATGATAGGCCCTTCATCCAGCCACACCGCTGGAGCGGCAAGGTTGGGCAGGTTGGCGGCTCTCATATGGGGCAGACCTGTAAGGGAAGTCACCATATTTTTGAGGGGTAGCTTCGCCGCCACCTGGTGGGGACACGGGACTGACCTTGCAATCCTGGCGGGGCTCTTGGGCTTTCTGCCCGATGATCCAAGGATTCCCAACGCAAGGGAAGAAGCAAAGAAAAAGGGCATCCATTGGACCTTCAAGGCGGAACACCCCGATGGAGCTCACCCTAACTCCGCTAGGTTTCTCTTCAAGGACGAAGACACTTCCATGGAAGTGGTGGGAGCATCCATAGGTGGAGGCGCCGTGAGGCTCTTGGAGATAGACGGCTTCAAGCTGGAACTCTCCGGAGAACTGCCTGCTTTGATCACCTTCCACAGGGACACTCCGGGAGTTGTAGCATCTATAACTGGCCTTTTGGCCTCAAAGGGCTTGAACATAGCGACCTTGACGCTCCACAGGCAGGGCAGAGGCAAAGGCGCAGCAATGGTAGTGGAACTTGACGAAAACCCCCAAACGGAGATAATGGACGCAATCTCTCGCTGCCACAGCGAAATATTCAGGGTGTTACCCTTGAAGCTTGGAGAGTGAAGGCCATGCTTTCTTTCGAGGAGATCCTTTCCATATCCAGGACAAAGGCCATATCCTTTCCTGATGCCTTCGTGGAGAGGCAGAGCCTGGAGTACGGAGACAAAATTCCTGTAATCAAGGAGAACATGGCCCTAAGGTTACAGGAGATGAGGAGGTCCGTGGAGGAAGCGCTTGAAAAGAAACCTTCAGGCAAGATAGTTTCGGACATCTCCGATAAGATGAACTTTTACGAGGGGGCAAATCAGCCGCTTTCGGGGAAATTCGTCACAAGAGCCTGTCAGATAGCCTTGGCGGTGGCAACGCACAACGCATCCATGGGAAGGATAGTTGCGGCTCCCACCGCGGGAAGTTGCGGCATCCTGCCGGGGGTGCTGTTTGCAGCAGAGGAGATCTTTTCGTTCTCTCAACAAACCCTTCTCGAAGGGTTAATAACGGCAGGAGGAATAGGAGCCATAATAGCATCAAGGGCAACCCTCTCTGGTGCTGAGGGAGGGTGTCAGGCTGAGTGCGGAGCTGCAGCGGCCATGGCCGCCGGAGCCTTGACCCACATGAGGAAGGCCTCCGCCGAAGCGGTGGCCCAAAGCGCAGCCCTGGTCATCAAGTCCATATTGGGCCTGGTCTGCGACCCAGTAGCAGGGCTCGTGGAGGTCCCATGCATAAAGCGAAATGGCACCTTGACCGCCCTGGCAGCCGTATGCTCCGACATGGCATCAGCAGGTATAGAGTCCTCCATACCGCCTGACGAAGTAATAGACGCCATGTACAAGGTAGGAAAGGCCCTTCCTGAAACCCTCAGGGAGACCAGTCTGGGAGGTATTGCAGCAACTCCAAGGGCTCTAAAGATAGAAGAAAAACTCAAAGCTCTGGCGCCTGATATAAAATAACAGTCTTGGGAGGGTTCAAGATGGATAGAGCAATGAGGAGAAAGGACAAGGAGATAACGGACCCCAAGGAAATAGAAAAGATCCTAAAAAGGGAGAAGATATGCAGGGTGGCCTTCAACGGCAGCCCCTTCCCATATGTGGTGCCCCTGTGTTACGGTTACGAGGATGGTGCCATATATTTTCATGGCTTCGGCGGGGGCAAAAAGATAGACTGCATAAAGGATGACCCTCACGTGTGTTTCGAGATAGACTGCGACGTCAAGATAATCTCAGATGAAGACCCTTGTGAATGGACCGTACACTACAGAAGCGTCATAGGCTACGGCAGGGCGACCATACTGGAGGATCCAGAGGAAAAAAAGAAAGGCCTCGATATAATAGTGAAACAATACGCCGGAAGGGCCTTGCCCTTCCCCGAAAAGGCCTTGGAGGCCGTTTGTGTAGTAAAGGTGGAAATAGAATCAGTTAAAGGCCGCAAAAACGGCTACGAAAGGTGATAGAGTTCATGTTGGGACACCTGGTCAATTTCCTGGTTGACACCATAGGACACATGGGATACCCGGGCATAGTGGCTCTCATGTTCTTGGAGTCCTCCTTCTTTCCTTTCCCCAGCGAGGTAGTGGTACCTCCTGCAGGATATCTTGCATCCCAGGGGGAGATGAACCTTTGGATGGTCATCCTTGCCGGTATAGTCGGCAGCTTGCTGGGTGCTATCTTCAATTACTGGATCGCAGTGAGGATAGGAAGGCCCTTCTTTGAACGGTGGGGCAAATATTTCCTGGTGAGCGAAAAGACCCTTAAAAAATCCGAGGTATTCTTCGCCCGGCATGGGCATATAAGCACCTTCATAGGAAGGCTCTTGCCCGGAATAAGGCAGTTGATCTCCCTCCCCGCAGGACTGGCCCGCATGCCCATGGGATTGTTTTTGACCTTCACGGCCCTCGGTTCAGGTATATGGGTGGTGGTGTTGGCCTTCATAGGATACTGGGTAGGCAACAATAGCGACTTGGTGGAAAAGCTGCTTCATAAAACTACCGTTATAACCCTAGTTTTATCTGCTATCACCATTGCCTTGTACACCTGGAAGGTAAGGAGCAAAAATACCTCCTAGAGCACATCCATTCTTTTTGCATATTACCCATTAACCAGTTAAAATAGTCATACGTACTGATGCGTATTGCCCATTAACCAATGTAGCATATATGCTAACATGGGACATTCAAAGACAAACAAAACAAAGAAATCGAGGGGATAGGCCATGTCCATGAGAGATATTTTCCACGGAGGGGGCGAAGGTAAGCCTTTGAACCTTCCCGCTTTGAAATTCAAGAAGGGGCTTTTAGTGCTTCTGGCCCTTTTAGTGTTTTCCACCGTCTTTTTCCCGGCTTTCGCCAAGTTCTACACCGATTGGCTGTGGTTCGATGCAAGGGGTTTTTCGGCGGTGTTCTGGAAGCAGGTACTTCCCCAATGGGGCTTGTTCTTAGCAGCGTCCATAGGGGCCTTTATCATACTGACGACCTCATGGCTTTTGGCCCGAAAGGGCGCCGCCTCCTTGGATATAGAGGGCGTAACCCCAATTCCCACCAAGAGGTCTGGAGTGATCGTAGTCATAGTGGCCTTTTTGATCTCCATAATGAACGGCCTGGGCGTAAAATCTCAATGGGACGTGGTCTTACGCTTCCTGAACAAGGCTTTGTTCTCGTCTTCCGACCCTATATTCGGAAAGAACATAGCCTTTTACGTTTTCGACCTTCCCTTTTACTCGCTGCTTCAGGACTGGCTCGTGGGAATACTCATAACGGCCCTTTTGGGTTCAACCTTGATCTTCGTTTTGGCATGGATTCCCCAGATGAGGGAACAAAGCCACTTTTCCCTCCCTCAAAAAGCAAGAAGACATCTTTCCGTTCTGGGTGCTTTGTGTGTGGCCTCCTGGGGGGCCGGTTTTTGGCTTGAGAGGTTCAATCTTCTCTTCTCTCCCCAAGGAGTAGTATTCGGAGCAGGATACACTGACATCCACGCAAGGCTTTTGGGCATCAACGTCATGTTCGCCCTATCGATGATCGTGGCCATCCTCCTTTTGGTAAACATCATGAGGAGGACTTGGAAGCTCGCCGCCGTGGCACTAGTGCTTTTGGTGGCATCGAATATAGTGATAAGAGGCGTCTACCCTGGCATAGTCCAAAAGTACGTAGTAGAGCCCAACGAGTACCAAAAGGAAGCACCATACATACAATACAACATAGAAAGCACACTGAAGGCTTACGGCCTTGATTCACTGAAGACGGTGGATTTCCTGCCGGCCAACAGCGTAACCTGGGAGCAAATCCAGAAAGAAAAGGAGACCATAAACAATATACGACTTTGGGATTACAGGCCTCTTTTGAGGACCTACAAACAGCTTCAGGAGATAAGATCTTACTACGATTTCAACGACATAGACATAGACAGGTACAACCTAGGGGGTTCATACAGACAGGTCATGCTCTCTGCGAGGGAACTGGACCTACAGCAATTGCAAAACCCAACCTGGGTAAACATGCACCTGGAGTTCACCCACGGCTACGGTGTAGTAATGAACCCGGTGACCGAGATAGACCCTGAGGGCAAACCGGTCTTCTTCATAAAGGACCTGCCTCCACGAATCTCCGTCCCATTGGAGATAGAACGGCCCCAAATATACTACGGTGAAAAGGTTCAGCCGTACGTGCTGGTCAAGACCAAAATAAAAGAGTTCGATTACCCCATGGGAGGCGCCAACGTGAGGACCACCTACGAAGGAACAGGAGGGGTCGCCATAGGCTCCATATGGAGGCGCCTTGCCTTCGCCGTCAGGTTTAGGGACTCTCAGATTTTGTTCACCGACGCCATACTGCCCGAAAGCCGGATAATGTTCTACCGGAGCATAGGGGAACGGGTCAGGAAGGTGGCCCCCTTCTTGCTCTACGACAACGACCCGTACCTTACGATCATGGACGGTAAACTGGTTTGGGTCCAGGATGCCTACACGGCGACTAACCTGTACCCCTACTCGGAGCCTGTGAGCACTCCCGCGGGGCGAATAAACTACATACGAAATAGCGTGAAGGTAACGGTTGATGCCTACAACGGGGAGATGAACTTCTACATAGCTGACACAGAAGACCCCTTGGTAAAAAGCTGGGCCAAGATCTTCCCTACCCTTTTCAAGCCCATGGACGAGGCCCCAGCCTCCTTTAGGAAGCACATAAGATATCCCAAGGGGCTGTTCCTCATACAGAGCGAGATATTCAGGACTTACCACATGAAGGACACCAACACCTTCTACAACAAGGAGGACGTGTGGGAGCTTCCCAAAAGCGGCAAGGCAGGAAGCCTGAATGCGTATTACGTGATAATGAAGCTTGCAGGAGAAGAAAGGGCTGAATTCATGCTCATCGCCCCCTTCACACCCGTGGGCAGAGACAACATGATAGCCTGGATAGCAGGAAGATCCGATGGAGACAATTACGGAGAGCTATTGGTGTATCAGTTCCCCAAGCAGAAGCTCATTTACGGCCCGACGCAGGTTGAGGCCCTGATAGACCAAGATCCGGAGATATCCGCACAGCTTTCCCTGTGGAGTCAGAGGGGTTCAGACGTAATTCGAGGCAACCTCCTGGTCATACCCACTGGGGACTCCCTGCTTTACGTACAGCCCTTGTACCTGAGGGCAGAAAACAGCGACCTTCCGGAACTTAAGCGAGTCATCGTTTCCTCAGGTGGAAGGGTTGCATGGGGAGAACGCCTGGAGGAAGCCCTGACCAACCTCCTGGGGCCAGCCCCTGATAAGGGCATCCAAAAGGCTAAACCTTCTATTGTTACCCAAAAGAGGGAACCTGATGGAAGCCTTTTAGAGGGCAAATCACCAGAAGTTTTGGCCCAAGAAGCAAAAATAGCCTTCGAGGCCGCCAAGGAAGCAGCACAAAAGGGAGACTGGGCCGCCTACGGAAGCAGGCTCAAGGAACTTGAAGAAGTCTTGACCGAGCTTTTGCAGAGGCTATCTGAAACCGAAAGCAACAAAATTGAATAAAAGGTGTGATGAATATGGGGACCCTAGAGGACTTAGGGAACATAGGGGAAGTAACGTTAGAGGAATTTCTGGACAAGATTCCTATCCCCATATTCGTGCTGAACAAAGACCATCAAATCATCGCATGGAACAGCTCCTGTGAGACTCTAACAGGCATCTTACGGGAAAATATCCTCGGTAAAACCTGGGAAAGCCTTGACTTTTACGATCCTCCTCGCCCCTTATTGGCCGACCTGATATTGGACGGAGCTGACACGGAAAAGATTCGATCTTTCTACGGTGAAGCATGCCATCCAGGGTTTTTAAACCATGAAAGCTGGGAAGGAGAAATCTTCTTACCTAAAATTAATGGGGGAACATGGATAAAGTTCGCCGCTTGTCCTATCAGAGATAAAAAAGGAAATGTAATAGGAGCATTGGAGACCTTGGTGAACATAAACGAAATAAAAGAAAAGGAATTTAAACTTCAAAAGTACAGTGACCGCCTAGAGCTGCTTAACAAAATAGTAAGAGAGATATCTGGTGAAGATTCTCTCCAGAGACTTTTTGACAGATCATTATCCCTGTTGAAGAAAAAACTGAATTATTCTAATATTAGCATCCTGGCTCAAGATTCTACCGCCAACGACATTTCCCTCTCAATAGTAGCTGCAACCTACTTGGACAGGGATCTTTTTAGAGAATTATCGGAAAAACTGAAAGAATCGGGCAAAGGCTTAACCTATAAGGCTGCTAGAGAAAAGCGAGTAATAAACACTCCTTCGGTGATCGGAAACGATGATTATTTCCCCCTCACGGAAGGAATAAAAGCGGAATTAGACGTCCCAATCCTTTTTTCCGATAGGCTTTTGGGGGTCATATGTGTTGAAGGGACCTCCCCATTTGGTGTGGAAGATGAAAAAATATTTCAGCTTTTGGCCGACCAGTTGGGAGTCCTTTGGAAAGAAATCGAGACCAGGGAGGTTATAAAGAGGCAGGCGACCATAGACCAGCTCACAAACCTGCCCAACAGGTTCTTGTTATTTTCCCGACTGAAGGAAGAACAAAACAGACTTCTGCGCTACGGTGGACGGATGGCTTTAGCAATGATGGACCTTGCAGGATTCAAAGCCATAAACGACAACTTGGGACATTTCGTAGGCGACAAGGTCCTCCGAGAAATAGGCAAGACCTTAAAAAATACTCTGAGAGAAAGCGACTTCTGCGCCCGATTTGGAGGAGACGAATTCGTCATCCTCTTCCCCTGCGTGCCCCATGAGGAGGTACTGACCGCCATATCAAGGCTTAGGTCGGCCCTATCGGAAATACGCATCGAAGAACTCCCAGATGGATACCCCATCGAGGCAGACTTTGGCCTGGCCTTCTATCCTGACGACGGAAAGAACTTAACAGCCCTGCTCCAGCTTGCAGACCAAAGAATGTACGAGGAAAAAAGACGGATGAAACGTTTGAGGGGACAATAAAGAGGAGGCAACAGAAATGGACGCAAGCCTTCAGCTTGTTGCGCTCTCCAAGGTAATAATAGCTGTCCTGCTTGGAGGCATTATAGGGGTAGAAAGAGAGAACATAGGCAAGCCTGCCGGCATGCGGACCCACATGCTCATAGCGGGAGCATCCACCCTCTTTGTCCTGTTGGGCAAGGTAATAATCTTAAATTACTGCATGTCCATAGGACAAAACGACTTCGTGAGAGGAGACCCCATAAGGGTCATACAGGCCATAGTTTTAGGCATAAGCTTCATCGGCGCAGGCACCATAATCCAACATCAGGAGAGAAAGACGGTAATATATCTTACCTCTGCAGCCTCCATTCTCTTTACGGCCGCCTTAGGCATCTGCGTGGCGCTGGATCTCTACATCCTCGCTGCAGGAAGTGTCGTGATAGTTCTGCTTATAAACAGAGGCCTGCGATATTTTGACAAGAAGATACTCAAAAGAAGAAAAGGGTCCTCCGTCAGCTGCAAGGACGCAAAGCCTTTCGAATAGCCATCATCTTTCGTCCAAGAACCGCTCCAGGTCCTTCACGTCGAAAGCGTGCAGGAAGGCCGTCTCCCTTGTTATCTTGCCCTTCTTGCACAAGGAAGCCAGGGAGTGCTCCATAAGCATCATGCCCTCGTTGGTACAGGTAGCCATTATGTTCCTTATCTGCTGAGGTTTCCCTTCCTTGACGAGGTTTCGTACAGCGTAGTTTGCCACGAGGACTTCCGTCGCCAAGATCCTTTTTTTGTCCGTGGTGTTCAAAAGCTGTTGGCTGCAGATTCCCACCAAGATATTGGCCAGCTGGGTCCTTATCTGGTTCTGCTGGTGAGGAGGGAATATGTCTATTATTCGGTCTATGGTGCCTGGAGCGTCCTGAGTATGCAACGTGGCCAATACCAAGTGACCTGTCTCCGCAGCTGTTATGGCAGAGGAAATGGTCTCAATGTCCCGCATCTCCCCAACCATTATGACGTCTGGGTCCTGTCTGAACACCCTCCTCAGAGCCTCGTGGAAGCTGGCCGAGTCCCTTCCTATCTCTCGCTGGTCGATTACGGCCTTTTGAGGAGTGAACACATATTCTATGGGATCCTCCAGAGTGACTATGTGACACCTTCTCCTAACGTTTATATCCTCTATTATGGATGCCAACGTCGTGGACTTCCCAGAGCCTGTAGGTCCGGTTATGAGCACCAAGCCCCTTGTCTTCTGGGCGAACCTGGATATAACCCAAGGTAGGCCCAACTCCTGCATGGAAGGGATCTTGGACTTGATGTGCCTGATAGCCATGGAAGGCCTTCCCATGGCTATATAGGCGTTTATCCTGAACCTTTCTCCCCCCACTAAAGAGGCTGCGAAATCTGCCTCGCCGCTCTCCCTGAACTTCCTGTAGCGCTCTGGGGAGACTAGCTTTTCCACAAAGCCAAAGATCTCATCATCATCAAGAGGATCCATGAACTCAAAAGGATAGATCTCTGTGTCCAAAAGACGGATGAAGGCGGGATATCCTGCTTTCAGATGAAGGTCACTGGCTCCCATTTTTACCATGGTCTCAAGCATGTCCACTAAGGATCTCGGGGCACCAGGGGCATTGAAAGGAGGGTCCCCAATGGGGAAGATAAACTCCTCCATTTCAAGCATCAACTTGGACCTTTCACTGCCCGATGAGTGTTTCCAGGAACTTGAATTAAAACTTTCTTCGTCTTTGGGAGGTATATTCATAGTTATTACCTCCAATATCAAATATTAGGTTCTCAACATACTAGCTAAACCTCTCCATTCTGTCATCTTGTATATAATCTTGCTAATGCTTTATAATTTTATCATGACAAGAGCAATCTTGCCACAATATTCTGCCCCCTTCTAATCGCCTTCTCCCAATTTAAGAGTACAAAGCAAAGCGAAGGCTGGAAAAGTCCAATCTTTTCCAGCCTTCGGGCGAAGCTCAATTTTATCCTTCCTAGTTATTATGTTTCCAATACCATTTTACCTTGTCCCTTCACAAACCTTCCGATAGGAGACGCCTTTACGAAGCCTGCCTTTTGGCACTCACGGCAGAACCCTTCGGCAACGTGCTCCGGGACCGCCAAAAGCAGTCCCCCTGAGGTCTGAGCATCGAAAAGAACGTCGGCCAAGGGCAAACTAAGGCCTTCCAGCCCTTCCACCCTTGGTTCATAAAGCTCCCTGTTGCGGTACGTCCCGGCAGGAACCAGGCCCATATTTGCCTTCTCCAGCGCTCCTTCAAGGATTGGTATTTTTTCTGGTTCCAAAAGAACATCCAGCGAACTTTCGCTTAACATGTCCAAAAGGTGTCCTGCCAAGCCAAAACCCGTCACATCGGTGCAGGCGTGCACCTGCGTCAATAGGTCATCGGAGAGCTTTAGGGGCAAGTCGTTCAGGGTCCCCATGCTTTCTACAGCCTCTTTTATCTCCTTCTCTTGGGCCATTTCAGCCTGGAGGGCCGTTATGATCATGCCCGTTCCCAAGGGCTTGGTGAGGATCAAAACATCTCCTTCCCTAGCGCCGGTAACCTTCCAAATACGGTCCCTTTCTACCTCGCCATATACCACCAGTCCATACTTGGGCTCCTCATCGTCCACGCTGTGCCCTCCTGCCAAGAGGGCTCCTGCCGCCATAACTCTCTCCTGACCACCTCGAAGTATCTCCTTAAGTACGTCGAGGGGCTGGCAGTTCACCGGAAAACCTACCACGTTGAGGGCCACCAACGGCCTGCCCCCCATGGCAAACACGTCGCTCAAGGAATTGGCTGCCGCTATCTGACCAAAGGCAAAAGGATCATCCACCACAGGGGTTATAAAATCCACCGTCAAGATGCCCAAACGCCGTTCATCTATCTCCCATACGGCAGCATCCTCACCGTGTTCCCATCCTGCAACCAAAAAGGTCTTCCCTTCGGGCTTGACCAAACCCTTTAAAACTTCCTCCAGGTCCGCCGGACCTATCTTGGCGGCTCAGCCGCTGGTTCTTGCCATCTCTGAAAGCCTCATTTTAAAAAACACCTTCTCCCGTACTAAGCCTTGCTTAGGTGTAGTTTGAACCCTCCATCTTCGTACTCTTCGACATTTACACTGTACCCCTTGCTCTTTGCAAACCGCTCTACGTTCAACCTGGAAGTTACGGTATCCACCAGCACCTCCAGATCATTATGCCCTTCGTCCAACGCCTTTTTTGTCAAGATGACCGGCTGAGGACACGACAACCCCCTTGCATCTACGATCTTTGCTTCGCTCATTTTACACCCCTCCTAAACCTTTTCCCTCATGGTAAACCCTACAATCAAGCAGAAAACCATTCCCACTATGGTGGCTATAGGACCAAAGGCTCCAGGTCCTGCGGGGGAACTAGCCAGGCTGAAGTTGTGGGCAAAACCGGCTCCCACGAGCATTCCCAAGATAAAAATCGCTGCGTCACCGTCACCTTCGCCGCTCATTATGAACTGCCGTCCAGGGCACCCTCCAGCCAGCGTAAAGGCTAGACCTGAAAGGGCCATCCCCATGAAGTTCCACAGGCTGTTGGTATGAGCCACCGGCTGGCCTTCAAAACCCAGGTGGAACTGCCCCAAGAGCAGGTTGGTCACGAAAGCCGCCACTATAAAGGCCAAAACTCCCTTCAGTAGATGACCGTCCTTCAGCATCACAAAATCCCTTATGGCTCCTACAGTGCAGAAACGGCTCCTCTGAGCAAGCCATCCCACAGCCAAACCCACCGCAAGAGATATGAGGATTGGTGCAGCCTGCGCACCTGGCCCCTTCACGGAGAAGAATATGGGGCCTGTGCCTCCAGGACCAAACAGAGGCTTGGTAATGTCCCAAACCAAGAGAACTACTGCTACTATGGGCATTACTAACCCAGAACTGGCTTTGTTAGGTAGGCTCTTTCCGAGGGTAAACCCATTCCACAGGAAATAGATGCCTATCAATATCCCTACCACGAGTCCTCCCAATCCAAACAGGGCGTTCAGGTCTCCAGCGCTTAGCCTCAAATAAGTCCTCCAAGGGCAACCCAAGAAAACCAAAGCCCCTATCATGGCAAAAAAGCCTAGGAAAAACCTAATGAGGGGGGAAGAACCGGACCGAGGCCTGTACTCCTTGTAGACTAATGACGCAAGGAAAGACCCCAAGATGAACCCTGAAAGCTCAGGCCTCAAATATTGCACCACCGCTGCTCGGTGAAGCCCCAAGGCCCCAGCGACGTCCCTGGTGAAGCAGGCCACACAGATACCCATGTTGCCGGGGTTTCCAAGAAAGGTAAGAATTGGAGCAAAAACACCTACAAAAAGTCCCGTAAGGGCTGGACCAAAACGACCGACCAACCATCGATTAACATAAGAAAACATGTCTTTCGCCTCCTTTTGTCTCTTGGAATGTACAAACTTTCTTCCATCCCAGAGAAGCCAAAAGGAAGCCAAAAACCTCAAACCTTAACGAGGTCTTGCCCCTGGTGCCATGCATGTCCATGAGGCAAGGCAAAAAACGGCCTTCTCCGGCGATGGAAGAACGCGGAACCCGCATTCAAATGCCTTCCTCACATGTGCATTAACACCATAAGGGACCCTCCTTTCATACATAAAATCGCTGTTGAGAATAATATCACAAAAATGTTACAAGATAAAATAAAAAGGAGCTCCTAAAGGAGCTCCTCACATTTATTCGTGCTAAAATTTGAACCTATTCTGCCTCGAACATGTCCTTTCCGACGCCGCAAACAGGGCATACCCACTCCTCGGGCACTTCTTCGAAGGGGGTCCCTGGGTTCACCCCGTTGTCTGGGTCTCCAGCCTCAGGATCGTACACGTACCCACACACGCTGCATACGTATTTCTGCATCTTAGTCCCTCCTCTTTCTTACTCTTTAATCCACAACCCGTGGATGTTGCAGTACTCCCTTGCCTTTACAACCTTGCCCTCGGGGACTTCGAAGACGGCCTTAGGCTCGTCACCAGGTTTCAAGAACTTCCTACACGATGCACCATCTACTTCAAGCTCTATCCACTCTATGTAATGCTTATCCTCCATGGGATGTAGGGCATTCTCCCCGACTCTGACTACGTAGGTGTTTCCTTGCCTCTCCACATAGGGCACGTGCTTTTCCTGGGACGTATCGGCCGTCTGAGGGGTTTGCGCCTTCATGGGCTGCCCACAACAAACTAGCTGGCCAGCTCCACCATGGAGCACCTCCACTATGTTCCCGCAGATCTCGCACTTATAAATCTCCCTGACCTCCGCCATGCTCACACCTCCTAACAAGGGTATAAAACAAGCTACTACTCTAAACTAATTTCCGCTACCTTCCTGTATCAAGGGTACGTAAACCCTCTGAGCCAGGTCCTTATCCAGCATGAACAGACCGTTTTTGCTGTCCCCTATAAGCTCCAGCTTGTCTATTATTTCCCTGTCGTTTTCCTCTTCCTCCACCTGCTCGTCAATGTACCACTGCAGGAAGTTGTAGGTGGCCCTGTCCTTCAGCTCCTCGGCGAGATCCACAAGGTCGTTTATGCACTGGGTTATGTGCTGTTCGTGCTTCAAAGTCTCCTGAAAAGCATGGAGGGGCGACTCCCATTGGTGGGGTGGCTGCTGTATGGGAAGGAGCTTTACCTCTGCGCCCTGAGAAAGCAGATAATTGTATATTTTCATTGCGTGGTCCGTCTCTTCTTTGTGCTGGACCATCATCCAGTTTGCAAACCCCTTTAATCCGATGTTGTCAAAGTATGCCGACATGGAAAGATAGAGGTACGCCGAGTACAACTCCTCATTGATCTGCTTGTTGAGAGCCTCTTGCATCTTCTCTTTCAACATAACTAGCTTTCACTCCTTTCTGTACTGCCTACCTTTAGGCTTCCCTTTACCGTGCTTTATTTACATGCACGTCTATTTGTATCAGGAAAAGCCGTTTATATGATACCACATTCATCTCTAGGGCACACCATATCATTAAAAGTCTACAGAGTAAGCCTTCAACACCAGTCCCTTGTGGATTACTATCGCTATGCTTTTTCCCTTGAATCTTTCGGCAAACTCATTAGGTGTTAAAGCCTTCCCCTCTGAGGAAAGGAACTTAGTTATTTTCGGATCCCATAAGTAATATTTCTTATCCTCGGCCAAAATCCTAGGGGGATTGAAGAACAGTTCCTTCAGGGTCACCCCTACCGTTTCGACGTCCATACCCTGCTCTTCAAATACAAGAGCATTTTCTGCTATCAAAGATACACTCTGCGCGAGGCCTTCCCCTTGGGAGAGGGCAAAAACCATCGCCCCTATCAAAATCGCGAGGATTTTAAGCTTCCTTCCATTTTTCCTCAACTTCACCATTACCTCCATTCTCTCCAGAAAAGAAGCCCGCCATCAATTCCTGAACCGTCGTCTGGATTAATCGGAATCCCCTCCGGCAGAGAAAAAGACAATAGGTTGTGCCCAAGATTCACCCCTGCACCAAGAACAGTGTTCAGATATTCTGCCGTAGCAAAGCCAGAAACCCCCAGATACACCCTTCCATCAAAGACAGTTATTCCAGAGACATGCAATCCCTTTATCTCCACGTACTTATTGCCGTTTTTCCATGCCCCTTCCCCCGTTTTAGCGTTCATAATGTACATTTTAGTTGTGCCTAGCTCACAGGGATCTTTGCTTTCTTCGAAAGTACAGAACAACAAATATCCATTGTAGAAAAGGACTGGGGTTGTAGGCTTTTCTAAGGGATCTGTGGCAAAGTCCATATACCAGCCTGTGACACTATCTGACGTGTCCTTCCTGTCAGCCATTACCTGCTCCAGATCGTCAATGGTAACAGGACTTTCCTCGGTCGCAGCTGAAGTGTTGATAGCATAAAGTCGATAGCTAGTTGCCTCTTCAGTAAGTCCCTCCGCATCACCTGTTTGATAGAACAACCATGGGTCATGATCTATCATTCCCACATCCATTCTATAAACTACACTGCCACTTACGTCAGTTCCGTCGAAAATCTTTATACCGTGGCCCCAATGATCCTGATCAGACCAACTGAACACGTTACCATACATATCCGCCACGTATATTCTTTCTACGTTACCTGCGCTCATGGTGGAGCTAAACCCTGTAACAGGAGCACAAACTGGCCCCAGTTCGCCTTCTATTTCAAGTTTTTTTATAACCTCGCCCGTTCCTATATCCATCAGGTAAACGGCTCCTTCTGTCAAGACATCGGAGAGATCCCCTGGGTGCCCATTTCCCATAATGGCAACCCACCTACCCTCCCAACCTGTGTCATCCTTGTAAACTAGAGAATCTGCATATCCCAGCAGAGGCGTACTCAAAGTCCTGTAAAGGTCTTTGTAATCCCATTGGCTACTATCCTCTATCTCTTCATGGGAGTAAAATTGGTAATCTACCTTTGACCCAGAAGGACCCCTTCTCCAATAATGGATTTTTCTGGACTCCGCAGGAAGCAAGGTTTTTCCGCCTGGGGCAACTATGTTGTTTTCGACAGCCCATAGGAATTTGGGCTCTTCGGGAAGGGTTACATCAAGAACGTAGAGGCCATTTCCTCCATAACCCAAACATCCCACGAGCACTGTCCGCCAACCTTCACCATCTGAGAGGAGAACATCCTCCGCAACTAGAGGTCCATCTAAAAGGTACCTGGGCACTGATATGGCATCGTCTATGAGCTTTATGTTATCACCGCTATAGTAAGCCTTAAGGCCTAAAAGACGACCTCTTGCAAGAACGTTGGGAGGAATGAAGGCCCATTTTTCCTCACCGTTTGTTGGGTCAAGAGCATGTAAAACTCCTGCATTGCTTTGGGCATATAAAACTTTGTCTCTGGTTTTGTGCTCTTGGGCAAAGTTATAATAGCTAGTAGACGGGTAGTTTGCCGATGGAGGACCAACTTCTGTAACACCTCCATGATAAATATCAGCAAAGGCGGATCTATATACGTTCCCAGCCGTCTCCCCCCACGCATCGTAACCATTTATCCATTGTATGAACTTCGAAATATAAGCTTCTGGAAGAGTTACTCCTTCAGGAGAAATTTCATCAGCAAGCGTCGAAGATTCTTGGGGGGACACTCTTACAAAATTTGTCCCTGACCCTAAGCCACTCGGTTTAGAGGCTGAAGAGCCCTCCCAATCTATCGTGCATACTACCCTACTATTTTCTTCTATAATCCTCTCCAACTCCTCTGCTGCATCCCATTCAGGAGAGTCCCCTATATCTCCTGAAACCAAACTATATTTATACAAATGACCTTTCCATTGAGAATATTCCTGCGGCAAAAAGGAAGCAACATAAACAGCTCCTCCCCCCACATCCGTTCGGGTCGGACTGACCAGAGGAGCGCCCCCCGTTATCTGATCTGTCTGGATAATTGAAAATATTTCTCTAAATGCTGCTAAAAGCTCATCGATGTTTGTTGCGAAATAAGCTCCTGGGTCTCCATCATCAAAGGGATCATCCGTTGGGTCTGCATTGCCTTCTGTTCCGTCCCACCCGTAATCGGCCATTTCGTTGAGTTCTTCCGCAAGGTCGGGCATGCTATCCGGATCGATAAGGCCTATGACCAACGTCTTAACCGGTTGAGCCTTTTTGCCAAAAAACCTAGGCCAATCATTGGCTTTTGCTTCTTCATACAGTTTTTTAACAGCCTCTACAGGGTCACCCACCTCTGTGTCAGCCCCATCGGTTAGCACTATTAGGTAGTTTTTCTGACACCATCCTTGTATAGCACCCTCAGCCTTGAAGAACTTCACTGCAGAATCAACGGAAGGATTCCATTTGCGCCCATCATGGCCGTATATGGAGGCGGCCAATGGAGTAGCTCCCTGTGCTCGCAGCTCTGGGTTACCTGCTTCCTCTTTTCCATCAAACCACCTTATCAGGGATGCCAAATGGGCGGGATCGTCTACTGAACCAAAGTTCTCCCTGAGTAGAGCCCTGGCTCCCCCAGTTCTATAATGTAGGTATTGATCTTCGTAATAATAACTACCGTAATAGCGTCGCGGGAATTTATACCAATCTGAAAGGCTGCCTCCCGATGAATACTCCTGATCGTAAGTTGCCAAAGCAACCCTTAACCCATAAATCAACTGCTCATCGGAAAATATGTTATTCAAAACCACCTTCATTTGGTACATCCGGCTGTCGTTCGGGTATAAATATTGGGAACTTGCGCTATCATAGCCCAAATACGTAAGAGCCCACTCTCCTTGATTTTGTTTAATTAACTCGACCTCTGTCTCTGACACGTATTTCAGATTGGGATGGTAATTGCGTTCCACATTGGGATCGTTGTTGGACGGGTCAGTGTCCTTTCCGTAATAAAACTGAGGACTGGAAAACCCATATGTCACAGGCTTGGAACCATCACCATAGGTAGATTCATCATCTTGCATGTTAAAAGTCATGGAGCCGCTAGTGTCCAAAAGAAGGAGCACATTGGGTTGAAGATTCGTATCGTACAGCGATGGTATGGGCTTCAAATAGGGATTGAAGACTTCTCCACCACTCCAAGGCTCTTCTTTTACATATATAGCGGCAGAAGCACTTGTTTCATAAGTACCTTTTTTGATAAGTACCCTATTGACAATCTCCTTCCCAACTAGATCTGTTTTCACCTTTGCCTTTATTTCTATTTCATAGCGACCTCCTAATTTGTGTTTTTCTCTCCATCGATCTAGCTTGCCAAGAGTCAAGCTTCCACTTGATGGCCAGCTTTTCCAAGAGGTATAGTCATACGGCGAATAAACATATACCCTTTTCCAGTCTTGCCACGACCAACTCCAGAAACCTACGCGATACCTATATTGGACGTCTTCAAACATACCCATGTCGTCGACAAGCACCGTACCTTCAGACTCTACCTTGTTTTCCCGGTTTTCAACTATTATAGAAAAAACCACCCAGTCCCCTGCTTTTGGTGTCGGGTTATCTACTGATTTGTAGAGCCACAAATTAGTAGCTTGTGCAGCTTTGCTTACCCCAGCAACAGTGAATATCACAAGCAACACGATCCATAAAACTTTTCGCCTGGCCAATCGACTCACCTACCCATAGAACTTTACCCATTGTCCATTGAAACTAGTTCAGTTTTACAACGATTCCCTCCGCTATCACCTTTTTGCGACTCTGGTAAGAGGCTTTGCTAACTACTAGGTACGCACCGTACTTTCCTTCCTCAAAACTGGAACCCGGGTCTCCTCCCCTATTATTGGACGCAGCATATGACGAATCCAGTTTTCTGGAACCTATGTACTTTAAGATGTCCTCGTCGATTTTCGGTGGGAAAGGACCACTGGCAAAAAGCTGATTTGGGTTCACTGAGCCCTGTTCGTACATGAGATCATAGACCGTTACCTCCAGGCTTACACCACCATTTTCAGATGCTGGCACCTCTATCCTGTGAACTACTAACTTCTCCAGCTCTCCGGGAACATCTATCCTATCTCCAACTTCCTCTCCATGCCTTGGCATGGGAGGAGCTTGGTCCATTTGTTTGGCGAGCCACACTTTCCCCATCTCCACTCCGCTCTCTGCGGCCTTTATCAAAATTGTGTCATCTATAACGCCCTTGGCTGAATAGAAGAGATTCTTCACAACGTACAAGGTTACTCCCGAAAAGGCTACTCCAAACATCAGCACTACCAGTGCAAGAGCTAAAACTGCTCCCTTTCTTCTCTTTATGAAGCTCATAGATTCCTCACTCTCCACGAAACAGCAAGCCATTCATTCTCCTCTTCCTGACCCTCGACACCGTACCCCTCCACCTCTACCAACAAAATCTTCATGTCATAAAAATACGTGGCCTGGAAGGTTCTTATTCCTTCAACGATGAAACTTTCACCTGTGCGTGGATCCACAGCATGAAAACCCTTCTCGTCCACATATGCCTCCATAAACTTAACAAGGTAAACCTGGTCGAACAACGCAATATCTTCAATATCCCTTTTACCTCTCAAGGTTATCTCTTTTGAATATTCATCCACGCCTATGACTTTGTAAGGGACCTCCCCCGTAGGGAACACTATCCAATCCGACCCAGCGGAAAGAACGATATCTCCGTCCACTTTGATCTTGCTGGAATCCACGTCTTTTTCAATGATGGAAAGGCCTGTAGGTTTGCCGTATACCAAGTAAAGCTTTCCGTTATCGTCAGTGATGTTTATGGGAGAGGGAAAGTTATCTTCGGTTATGATATGGTCATATATCTCTTCAAAACTCTCCTTGAACTTCTCTGGAGCTATCTGCATTCCAAGACCTGCATGTAGGACCGGGCCCTCTAAGATGGAAATAACCATCTCCGCCCGCTGTCTTGCCGTTGCTCCAGAAGATGAAACTTCAAAATGGGAAAAGAACACCGACAAGAATCCTAAAACTGCCCCCATTATTATCCCCAGAACTAATATCGTAATTAAAAGCTCTGTAAGGGATACTCCCTTCCGCCTTTTTATGCTCAACAAGCAAAACACCTCTACACCCAGTTATTTTTTGTTTTGCCCTGGAGGTCCAGTATGATCATGCAATGTATCCCCATACCCATATCCAGGACGTCCTTCCTTCAACTCCTGCCCCAGGCGCTTGCCTCTGGTATAACCAAAACTTCTGCTGAAAGTGTTTACAAAGGAAAGTCTTTTCTCCCCTCTTACGCCTTCCCATGCAACATCAAACGTCAATGTTTTCCCAAAAACCTTTCCACCAACAGAGTCTTCGCTTTCTACTATCCAAGAAACCGCGTAAGGTTTTCCTTCTATCTCGATGACGTCGGAACTTACCGTCAAGGCATCTATGCTCTCGAGGGCTTCCAGTTTTTGGAGTACCATCAGGGACGCCAACTGGGCGTTTTCCCTATCCTTAAGTGAAAGTTGCAATACTAAAGCGCTGACAAACATTCCGGCAATGGCAAAGAGGGCAATAGCAAGGATAAGCATTGAAATTAAAACTTCAACTAGAGTAAACCCTTTTCTTTTAACTTTTGCCTTACATAAACGTGAAAGCAAACCCTTATTTTTCATATTTCACCCCTTTTGAGCATAAAACCGCATTCTATTACTTTCATGCTATAGCAATGCACCCATCTTTATATTATAATTTATTATAGTACTCCAACAATAAACAAAAAACAACATACCCTAAAAGGATGGCATTTTCCCAATTTCTGTCTCTCCCGTTCCTTATAAAAATTTTTACAAAGCTGTTACATTTCTGTAATCCTTCCGTTACCTATCGAGGCTAAAATTTGGCTGTAACAAAATCAACTCGAAGGAGGAAGGTATCATGAAGAAGTTTATGGCTTCCCTTGCTGTGCTATCCATGGTCCTGGTGAGTCTATTGGGAGGAACAGCCTTCGCAGAGGAACTGGTGATAAACGGTTCAACTACAGTGCTTCCCATAGGACAGGCCGCTGCCGAGAAGTTCATGGAGGCAAATCCCGGGGTCAACGTATCGGTATCTGGCGGCGGAAGCGGAAACGGCATAAAGGCTCTGATAGATGGAACCACGGACGTAGCCATGTCCTCTCGCTTCATTAAGGAAAAGGAAGTGGCCATGGCCGTTGAAAAGGGACGCTACCCCGTGCCGTTTGCCGTGGCGGTGGACGCTTTGCTTCCCGTGGTTCATCCCTCAAACCCTGTCAAAGATCTCACCATAGAGCAGTTGAGAGATATCTACCTAGGAAAAATAAAGAACTGGAAGGAAGTTGGTGGCCCAGACAAGGCCATAGTCGCCGTTACCAGGGATACCAGCTCTGGAACCTTCGAGGTGTGGGAAGAGAAGGTAATGGACAAAAAAAGGATCTCCCCCAGGGCGTTGGTAGTGGCCTCTAACGGCGCCATGGTTCAGACCGTGGCAGGAAATCCTGCCGCCATAGGCTACATAGGAATAGGCTACCTGAACGACTCAGTAAAGACCCTCACCGTGGGAGGCATAGAGGGAACAGCCAAAACTGCGCTGGACGGCTCCTACCCCATATCCCGATATCTTTTCATGTTCACCCAAGGCTGGCCCACAGGCGTAACCCTCAAGTTCATCAACTTCGTCCTGAGCGATGAAGGACAGGAGATAGTCGCATCTACAGGGTTCATCCCCGTTCGCTAACAGAACAACATAAGCTCACATGAGGGGTTGGTGGCACAGAAAATGAAGGACACGCTCAGAGGAGACAAAGTTCCTCAGATAACCATAAAAATCATATCCATTATTGGGGTAGCCATTATGCTCTTCATTCTCTCCTTCCTTGTGAAGGAAAGCGTCCCCATACTAAAGGAGGTATCCCTATTACACCTCCTCATGGGAATGGAATGGTACCCCACATACGACCCCCCAGACTTCGGCATGCTGCCCCTCATAGTGGGCTCCTTGTCAGTGACCTTGGTAGCGTCCTTCATTGCAGTGCCTCTAAGCATCATGCTGGCAGTCTTCCTCTCGGAAGTTTGCCCCAATAAACTGAAAGAACTGCTCAAACCGGTTATAGAAATCTTGGGGTTCTTCCCATCGGTCGTGCTGGGCTTCATAGGCATGGTGGTGATAGCACCATGGATGATAGAACACCTGGATGCCTACTCGGGATTGAACCTCCTCAATGCAGCCAGTCTAATGGGAATAATGATCATACCAACGGTCACATCTCTTGCCGAGGACAGCCTTTCAAGCATCCCCAAAGACCTCAGGGACGCATCCTACGCTCTAGGGGCTACAAGACTTGAGACCATAACCAAAGTAGTCCTGCCCGCGGCCTTGCCGGGCATCCTGCAGGCCATACTGCTAGGCGTCATGAGGGCTGTGGGAGAGACCATGGTAGTTCTCATGGCAGCTGGAGGCGCCGCCATCATACCTATCTCCCTGATGGATCCCGTAAGGCCTCTTACGTCCGCCATAGCGGCAGAGATGGGTGAAACACCAGTAGGCTCAATCCACTACCATGCTCTGTTCTTCGCTGGGCTTCTCCTTCTGCTTTTGACACTAGGACTCAACCTCTTGGCCTTGCGTGTAGAACGACGAGCAAGGAGGTTTTAAGCATGAACGCCAGAATCATAAAAGATAAAGCAGCAACTGCCATTCTTTGGGCATCCATGATCTTGGTGGGGCTCGTGCTTGCTGGGATAATCCTGTTTTTGATCTCCAAGGGGTGGAGCGCCATAAGCTGGGACTTTTTGACCCAACCTCCAAGGAACCAGATGACCGAAGGAGGCATCCTGACTCCTCTGGTGGGAACATTACAACTTGTCGTCGTATCCATGGCCTTTGCCTTTCCCGTAGGGGTTTTCACAGCCGTGTATCTAGTAGAATACGCAAGAGATGATGCCTTTACAAGGCTTCTAAGGCTTGCCGTAAGAAGCCTGGCTGGAGTGCCGTCGGTAGTATACGGCCTCTTCGGTCTAAGCTTTTTCGTCATTTTTCTGAAGATAGGAGCAAGCCTTCTGTCAGCTGGACTCACTCTGGGTTGTCTGGCCCTTCCTGTGATAGTTGGAGCTTCCGAATCGGCTCTCATGGCGGTACCTCAGGACTACAGGGACGCATCTTATGCCATGGGTGCCACGCGATGGCAGACCATAAGGAAAGTGGTCCTGCCCGCGGCCTTTCCTTCCATAATAACTGGTGCTATCTTGAGTGTGGGACGAGTGGCAGGAGAGACAGCGCCTATAATATTCACTGGGGCTGCATTCTTCGCTCCAAACATAGCCAAGAGCCTGTTCGACCAGATAATGGCCCTGCCCTACCACATTTTGGTACTGGCTACCGCGGGGACCAACATAGATAAGACTCGTCCCATCCAATATGGAACTGCCTTGGTGCTTTTGGCTTTGGTTTTAGGAGTTACCTTGATAGGAGTTATATGGAGGGCTCACTTAAGAAGCAGGAGCCGAAGTCTAAAATAGAGGGTGAAACTATGGATATGGATAAAAAAGACAAGATAATAGTAGACAACCTCAACTTGTTTTATGGGGAAACCCATGCCTTGAAAAATATAGCCCTTACAGTCCCTGAAAAGGCCGTAACAGCCCTTATAGGCCCTTCAGGCTGCGGCAAGAGCACCTTCTTGCGCTGCCTCAACAGGATGAACGATTTCATACATTCTTGCAGGATAACGGGCAAAGTCATGATAGATGGAAAGGACATATATGACCCTGAAACGGACCCCATAGAGCTCCGCAGGAAGGTGGGGATGGTCTTCCAGCGCCCCAACCCCTTCCCTATGTCGATATACGACAACGTGGCCTACGGCCCCAGGCTCCACGGAATCAGAAACAAGAACAAACTGGATGAGATAGTCGAAAAGAGCTTAAGGGGAAGCGCTCTGTGGGACGAGGTCAAGGACAAACTACACAAACCGGCTACGGCCCTGTCAGGGGGACAACAGCAGAGGCTTTGCATAGCCCGGGCCATAGCCGTGGAGCCAGAGGTAATCCTGATGGACGAACCCACCTCAGCCCTGGATCCCATGGCCACTGCGAGAATTGAGGAGTTGGTGAGAATGCTAAGCAGCTCCTATACCGTGGTAATAGTCACCCACAACATGCAGCAGGCCGCCAGGGTATCAGATGTAACGGTGTTCTTCCTCATGGGAGAGATGATAGAGTACGGACCGACTCAACAGATATTCACATCCCCCAAGGACCGAAGGACCGAGGATTACATAACTGGAAGGTTCGGTTAAGCATGCCCCTAGGGCATCAAGCCTATAAATGAAAAAGGAAGTGATACCATGGCCAATCACTTGACGGGAAGAAAAGCTCTTGATGAAGAATTGAACTCTCTATACAACAAGCTGATGAAGCTTGGGACCCTCGCCGAAGACGCCATAAACAAGGCAATATGGGCCTTGAAGAAAAGTGACTTGAGCTTAGCAGAGGAAGTAATGCGGGGAGACGAAGAGCTGGACCAAATCACCCAATCAATAAACGAACAGGCCCTGGAGATAATAGCCCGCTTCCAGCCTGTAGCTATGGACCTGAGAATGATAGCCTCCATACTCCACATGTCCGTCGACCTTGAGCGCATAGGTGACCTAGGAGTGAGCATAGCCAAGATTGCAAAGGCCCTGTCAAAGGAAAAGCTCATCAAGCCCCTGATCGATATACCTCGAATGGGAGAGAAAATACGAGAAATGATCGACCTGGCCTTGAAAGCCTTCGTGAACAAGAACCCCGAGGAAGCGAAGAAGATATGCGCCCTTGACGACGAGATAGACGATCTGGACAAGCAGATATTCAGGGAGCTTGTGGTATTGATGATGGAAAACCCAAGGAACATAGAGCAGGCCATGCAGCTCATTTTGGTGTCCAGAGCCCTGGAAAGAGCCGGAGATCACGTGACCAACCTCTGCGAACACACAGTCTACATGTGCACCGGCAATTTTATAAGGGCTTCCAGCTATAGAAGGCGAATAGAGCGATCAGAGGAAGAGGAAAAGAGGGATTAAATCATGCAATCTGAGCGCATCCTTGTGGTAGAGGATGAGGAGGCTCTCTCCGACATCTTGTCAGATGCCCTCAAGCGCCACGGGTACAAAGTAGAAAAGGCCTTCGATGGAGATACGGGACTTGAAATGGCAGAAAACCTCCTGCCCGACCTCATCATATTGGATATAATGCTCCCTAAAATGGACGGCTGGGAAGTGTGCCGAAGATTGAAAGGGAATCCAAAGACCTCTAACATTCCCATAATCCTGCTGACTGCCAGGAGGGACGAACGTGACGTCGTGGCTGGGCTAGACTTGGGTGCTGACGACTACATACGCAAGCCCTTCTCTTTGATAGAGCTCATGGCGAGGGTAAGGAGCGTGCTAAGGAGGAGCAAGAGCAAAAGCTCAGAAAGTTCCTCCGTTAAAATAGGCCCTCTGGAAATGGATTTTGATAGACAGGTTGCGACCCTTGAAGGAAGAACCTTGGATCTAAGCCCCACGGAGTATCACCTTTTGGAGATCCTGGCCAAAAACCCTGGCCGGGTCCTATCCCGAGAGGAGCTTCTGGCTAAGGGATGGGGCTATTACCTTGGAGACAGTAGGACCGTGGACGTGCACATTTCAAGATTGAGGAGGAAGCTGGAGAAAGACCCCGAAAACCCAAAGATCCTGCATACCGTTCGGGGAAGGGGATATATGATCAAGTGGGAGGAAAAAGCGCATGAGAACTCTCAAAGGTAAGATGACCGATTTAGTCGCCATAATAGTGGTTCTGGTCCTCCTTTCAGGGTGGTTTCTTATAGGCAAAAACGTAGAAAACCAACTGTACAGGCAGGCAGAAAGTTCTCTTACCTCCCTAATGGAAGTATTGTCGGCCGAGATAGAAAATTACGGTGTTCAAGGCTTGATTGCCAATGCTGATAGATGGAAGAACGAAAGCTCAAGCCGAGTAACCATTATAACCTTCGATGGAAGGGTACTTTACGACAACAAAGTGCCCGTTGAGGAGCTAGACGATCACGGTTCCAGGCCCGAAGTCAGAGAGGCCATACTCAAGGGATTTGGAAAGGACTTGCGATACAGCCGCAGCGTCAAAGACCAGTCCCTCTACATGGCAAAAAGCGTAGCGGACAAGGATGGCAATTTGTACGTACTTAGAATATCCCTGCCTCTCTCGTACATGGACCAAGCCATATTCGAAGCACGGAAAAGTTTACTTTTTTCCCTTCTTGGCGCTGGGTTTATAGCCCTCATAGTGGGAATTTTCTTCTCCCGCCAAATATCCAAGCCCCTTGAGGACCTGACGAACGAAGCCTTGAAGAGCGAAAGAGGAAGGCTATCCATAGGCAAGAAAACCAACATACTGGAGGTTTTCAAACTGGCTGAGGCATTGGAGGGCATGTCTAGCAAGCTGGACAAGACCTTACAGGATTTAAAGAGGGAGCAGAGCTATCTTGAATCTTTGTTGGATTCCCTACCCATAGGCGTAATGGTCATTGATAAAAACAGTAAGATAAGATATGCCAACAACTCTATAGCCTACGCCTTACGGGAGGCCCCCAAACTTTCCAAGGGGTTGCCTTTCCAGAGCGTAATAAAGGTTCCAGAACTCATAACCCTACTGGAAAAGTCTTTCAAAGGCGAAGATTCAACGATCGTTTTCACTTCTATAAACAAAACGGAGCGCTACCTCCAGGCCCAAAGCCTCTCCATAGAGTGGGGCGTCATGGTAGTGGTGACCGACATGACCGAAAGAGTACTCCTGGAGGAGGCAAGAAAGGCCTTCGTAGCCGATGCAAGCCACGAACTGCAGACTCCTCTCACTATAATAAGAGGGGCTGCAGAGCTACTTATGGAAAACGAAAAAATGGAACCCAAAGAAGCAAAAGAGCTAGCTAAAAAGATCATAACCCAACAGGAAAGAATGACCGGCCTGGTGGACGACCTTTTACTTCTATCCCGACTCGAAGCCAGACCCCACGAGCCAAAGTGGGAGGACGTAGATCTTGCCGTCTTACTCAAAAACCTGGTAAACGAAGGTAAAAACCTACCTGCAGCGGAGAAGATACGCTTGGAATACTTGGGCCCCCAAGAGGCACCAACGAAGGGAGACGCCGAGGAACTGAGGCGAGCCTTCTGGAACCTGCTGGAGAACGCCATAAAGTACACCAGGAAACGTTTCCAGGACAGAGATGGAGGCAAAGTTGTCCTCTCTTTGGAAAAAGAAGAAGGGCATTGGATCATCACGGTGGACGATAACGGGATAGGCGTACCTTACGAGCTAAAGGACATCATATTTGAAAGATTCCAAAGGGGAGAAAAGGACCGCTCAAGAGAAGCCTCAAAAACCGGTGGGTACGGTCTGGGACTTGCCATAGCTCAGAAGATAATCAAGTCTCACGGTGGGACCATTAACCTCGAAGATAAAGAAGAAGGGGCTCTCTTCCGCGTCAAGCTCCCCAGTGGATAAGGATACGCCCTACGTTTTTGTATAAAAGTATAGTTAAAGTGGAGTTTACGGCAGTCTTGAAGACATTGAAAGGGATGACTGCCGTAATTATTATCTCCTTCACTGCCTCCTTGGGAAGGTCCAGGAACATGGAAGTGAAGATTAAATTCATGGGAATCATCAACACAATCATTGTACAAGATCCCAAAAACAACCCCATCAAGGCTCCCTTGAACGTAGGATTTCTTCTGTACACCATACCCGCGACCAACACCATGGACCCCGTAGCCGCAAAGTGCATCAAAGCACCTATCCAGGAACTTCCCGCACTGACCGTAAGGGCCTGTACTATCACGATGACTGCAGTGACCAAAAGCCCCGATGATGGTCCATACAGAAAGGAAGCCACAAGGGCCGGAACATCTCCCGGTTCGTACTCAAGAAAGGATGCAGTGGGAATGACAGGAAACCTGACGAAGAACATCAAAACCAACCCCAAAGAAGAAAGTATGGCCAATTTAACTATCCGTTCCGTAGTGTATCTCAATGTTCCTTCTCCTTTCTTGAGATTGGTCAAATTTGTCATACAATAGTTGCATTTTTCACATTTATGTGTATAATTCCCACACCGGGAGATATTTTAAATATTCTTTCTTTTTTTCGAAAGGAGCGGTTTCAAGATTCGAAAAATCGGTATGGAACTCGTAAAAGCGATATTACTAGTAGCAATTATAGCGACTTCGGTCAACTTTACCATTGGAGGTGTTCTTGAAGGGTCACCCTTAGCCGTATGGGAGAGGGCAAAGGAAAGGACTTGGCGGGACCAGGTGGTTAATTCCTTGGATCAAACGGTGGTAGCCTCTTTGAAGGACATGGGGCTTGCGCCTGAGGACTTGTACAGGCTCTACGTAAAGAAGCCCGACTCAAAGATCCGCTTCCTTTGGAGCTGGGACAAAGAAACCCAGCAAAAGGCAGCGGTTCTGGCACTGTACATCAAAAAACAAAACCCAAAGATAGACGCCTTAACGGCCTGGCGTGAGGCCGCTGCCTTCCTCCACTACAGCAGCAAATACAACATTCCGCTGAGCTTGGCCGTGGCCGTTGCAAACACGGAAAGCCACTTCGACCCCAAGGCTAAAAGCAACTTTGGCGCCATGGGTGTTATGCAGGTGGCCTGGCACGTTCATTACAACTTATTGATGGCAAACGGAATAAAATCCCAGTCGGAACTTTACGACCCGGAAAAGGGAATTGCCGCAGGAAGCCTGTTGTTGTCCCGCTACCTCAAACACTACAAGAGCACAAAGATCGCCCTTAAAAGGTATTACGGTGGCCCCGTGGGGAAATATTGGGCAAAAGTTTCTCGCTACAAAAACAAAGTGGAAAATTTTGTTTCAGACATAGAGCTCTAACCTGCGAACTTTTTTCTTGCAAGCTCTATGTGCTTTAGTGCGGCTTTTTTGGCCTTAGCCTCGTCTTTGTCCTTTATGGCTGCAAAAAGCGCCCGGTGCTGGTCGAGGATTATCCTCGGCCAGTCACCCCGGGAGAATACCAAGGACCTGCTTTGGCCTATGTACTTTTCCATGATGTAGCCGAACTCCTCAGAAAATCGCACCAGTATCCTGTTGCCAGAGGCTTCCACTATGGCTGTATGAAGGAGGGCATCCCACTTAGCCCCCTCTCCCTCGTACTTTTCTCCATGGAGGTAAACTTCCTCAAGGTGTCTTATGCACTCCTCCATCCTTTTTAGGTCTTCGGCGGTGCGTCTTTTTGCGGCCAATCCCGCAGCTGGAACCTCTATGATGACTCTCATCTCCATGAGATCCCGGAGCATGTTCTCCGGCCACAAAACCACACTTTTCAAGTTGGGAGAAAAATCCAAAGAGGGATCGCCCTTCACGAAGAGGCCCTCCTTCGCCCTGACCTCTATGATCCCCATGCACTCCAAGACCACCAAAGCTTCCCGAAGAAGGTTTCTGCTGACTCTGAAAAGTGCAGCTAGATCCCTTTCCGTTGGCAGCCTTCCCTCCTCGTCCACGATGGAGCGGTCTTTTATCTTCTCCAATATTTCCTCTGCAAGTTTCTTTCGCCTTTTGCTCAAATGGACCATCACCTTTTTTACGATGTCCTTGTCGCCACAAGGACATTATATTACAATATGCCCGTTGGTAGTACCAAGGTAGTACAAAAGATGGGAGGGATAAGGTTTTATGAGAAAGTTATTTGCTCTTTTGGTTGTGTTCTCCTTTTTGCTAGTAGGGGTCCAGGGTGCTTTTGCCAAGGGCCTAAATATCAAGTTGGCCCACGTTGTAAATGAGAAAGACGCTTTCCACGTCTGCGCTTTGAAGTTCAAGGAAGTAGTGGAGGCAAAATCCAACGGCGAAATCACCGTCACCATTTACCCCAATGCGAAGCTCGGTGATGAAAGAGCCTTGCTTGAAGGCATGAAGATGGGCGTCGTGGATGCAGGTATAATAACCAGTGGCCCTATCATCAATTTCATTCCCGAATTCGGCGTATTCGATCTTCCTTTCCTGTTCAGAAGCCCTGAACACGCTTACGCAGTGTTGGACGGCCCAATAGGAACAAAGATGCTCAAGAAGATGGAAACCCAAGGATGGAAAGGTCTTGCTTACGGCGAGAGGGGATTCCGCAACCTCACCAACAGCAAGCGTCCCGTAGTGACCCCTGATGACGTCAAGGGACTCAAAATCAGATTGATGCAGAACCCCATATACGTGGACGCCTTCAAGGCCCTTGGCGCCAACGCCGTGCCCATGGCTTGGACCGAGGCTCTGACGGTCCTCCAGCAGAAGACCATCGACGGACAAGAAAACCCCCTAAACGTAATAGTGGCCTTCAAACTATACGAAAGCCAGAAGTATCTGTCTCTAACAAGGCACGCCTATGCTCCAAACGTGATAATGATGAGCATGAAGACTTGGAAAAAACTAACACCTGAGCAACAAGCCATAATTCAGGAGGCGGCAACGGAGGCCTCCAAGGCAAACCGACAGTACGACAACGACAAAGCGGCCGAATGGCTTGCCTTCTTAAAGGAACAGGGAATGGAAGTAGTGGAAAAGCCCGACCTTGAGGCCTTCAGAAAGGCAGTGGAGCCTGTTTACGAAAAATACGGTGCATCTTTCGGCGAGGACGTCCTGAAGGCCATAGCTGAAACCAAAGCCAACTAGTAGAGGAAAACCATGAGAAGAACAGAACCATCTGCTGAGAGGGAGGGCCTTGACAGGTCATCCCTCTCAGCCTTAAGCGATAAGATAAACAAAATATGCGAAGGGCTGCTATTCATCCTGATGACGGCCATGATCGCCATAACGACCCTCCAGATAGTCTTCAGGTTCTTCTTTGAGGCCCTGGTATGGTCGGAGGAACTGACCCGGTTTTTGCTTGTGGCCTCTTCTTTGGTGGGTGCGTCCATAGGCTTCAAAAGGGGAAGCCATATAGCCATAACCTTTTTGGCCAACAAGCTGTCTCCTAAAGCATCTAAGGCCCTTGGCGTTTTTATCCAGCTTGCAAGCATGGCCTTTTTCGTCATAGTGGGCTGGTACGGAATATTGATGATGAAAAGCGAGGGAGGACAGACCACTCCGGCTTTAGGCATATCCATGGCGTGGATATACCTTTTCTACCCTGCCGTGAGCCTGGTCATAATGGTGCATCTTGCGGACAGCCTCCTAAAAATCTTAAGGAGGGATTGATCTTGGGCCTTGTTCTCGCTATATCATTTTTCCTTTTGTTGATTTTGGGATTCCCCATAGCTTTGGCCATAGGAATTTCATCGGTTTTGGTCCTCATCTTAAGCGACCTTCCTCTGCAGATGGTTCCTCAGATGATGTTCATGGGGAACAACTCCTTTGCCCTGGTGGCCGTACCCTTTTTCATCCTTGCCGGGGACATCCTAGCCAAAGGCGGCATCTCTGAAAAAATAGTCTCCTTCGCTGAAGCCACACTGGGAAGGGTCAAGGGGGGCTTTCCATAGTTTCCACCGTAGCCTCCATGTTCATAGCCGCCATTTCCGGTTCGGGAGCAGCTACAACAGCAGCTGTAGGCTCGGCGCTTTTACCGGACTTGAAACGAAAGGGATACGACCTGGACTTCTCTGCTGCCCTCATAGCCGCTTCCGGCACCATCGGCGTAGTGATTCCCCCAAGCGTTCCCATGGTTCTTTACGCGGTGATATCCGGGGAATCGGTGGCCAAGCTCTTCATGGGTGGTTTCATTCCTGGATTATTGATGGGTTTGGGACTTATAGTCTTTGCTTTATATGTAGCACAAAAGCGAAACTACCCTGCAAGCGACCCCGTACCTTCCGTGGAAAAGTGGCGTAGATTCAAGAGCGCATCCTGGGGCCTCCTAACACCAATAATAATCCTAGGTGGTATTTTCACAGGCTGGTTCACCCCCTCTGAAGCAGCGGCCATTGCCGTTGATTACTCCCTTTTTGTGGCTTTATTCATATATAAAAGCCTTGACTTCAAGAAACTTTACAACCTTGTGGTAGGGGCAGGTGTTACATCCTCTCTCATAATGTTCATAATTGCCACCTCCAAGCTTTTTGGATGGAACCTCGCTTTCTACGAGGTCCCCGATAAGGTGGCAGGGGCCCTGATGCAGATGGCTGGCGAAAATCATTTTATGATATACCTGGCAGTCCTGTTGGTGGTCCTTGTAGCTGGAATGTTCATGGAGACTGCCTCTGCATTGATAATCCTAACGCCCATATTTTTGCCCACCATATCTCAGTTGGGAGGTAACTTGATCCATTTCGGCGTTATAATCGCAGTGGGGCTTGCCATAGGGATGGCAACCCCGCCAGTGGCTATAGATATATACGTGGCAAGTGCCATAACGGGCCTCAGCATCGAAGAGATAAGCAAGCCCATAATACCCATGGTAATCATCCTCGTCGTTACGCTCATACTGATAACATACCTGCCATCGTTGGTTCTTTTCTTGCCCAATATGCTGTGGAATGGCCCGATGTAAAAGGAAATCAAAGAGAAGGAAGGGATTCAAATGAACAGCAACAAAGCGAAAAAAGGCGCAGAAAGGGCTCCTCACCGCTCCCTGTTAAAGGCTGGAGGCTTTACAGATTGGGAAATTGACCGTCCATGGATAGGTGTAGTTAATGCTTACAACTCCATAATACCAGGACACACTCACCTGAATAGAGTTGCTGAGGCAGTCAAACATGGAGTCTATTCAGGAGGAGGCCTCCCGCTGGAGTTTCCGGTGATAGGCGTCTGCGACGGCATCGCCATGAACCACGAGGGCATGAAGTTCTCCCTGCCCAGCAGAGAACTCATCGCCGACTCCATTGAAGTCATGGCAAAAGCTCACGCACTGGACGGCCTTGTCATGGTCACCAATTGCGACAAAATAATTCCCGGCATGGCCATGGTCGCTGCAAGGCTCAACATCCCCTCCATAATAATAAGTGGAGGTCCCATGCTGGCCGGCCAACACAAAGGATGCGAAGTGGACTTGAGTTCCGTATTCGAGGCAGTGGGAAAATATGACTCGGGGAAAATGAGCCTAGAAGAGCTCATTGAGCTTGAAAATTCCGCCTGTCCCACCTGCGGTTCTTGTGCAGGGATGTTCACGGCAAACACCATGAACTGCATGATGGAGGCTTTAGGGCTGGCCCTGCCAGGTAACGGAACCATTCCCGCCGTATACGCTGCCAGAGAGAGGCTTGCCAAGGATGCTGGCAGGATCATCTTGACACTTGTCGAAAAAGGCATAAAGCCGCGGGACATCCTGACGAAGGAGGCTTTCGAAAACGCCGTGGCTGTAGATATGGCTTTGGGAGGCTCCACTAACACGGCATTGCATTTGCCAGCGATAGCTCGCGCAGCAGGGGTTTCTCTCACTCTGGAAGACATGGACAGAATAAGCCGCAAGACTCCCCACCTGTGCAGCATGAGCCCTGCAGGAAAACATCACATGCAGGACCTGTACAGGGCTGGAGGTGTTCAAGCCGTCATGCTGCGTCTTGCAGAAGGGGGACTAATTAACGGCGACTGCCTGACGGTCACCACTAAAACAGTGAAGGAAAACTTATGTAGCGCAAAAGTTATAGATGAAAATATCATCAGGTCCTTGGACAACCCCTATCACTCAGAGGGCGGAATAGCTGTCCTGAAAGGCACTTTAGCGCCAGAGGGATGCGTAGTAAAGCAGGTAGCAGTGGTCCCCGAGATGATGCACCACGTAGGACCCGCTAGGGTGTTCGACTGCGAGGAGGACGCGTCAAGGGCCATAAGGGAAGGCAAGATAAAACCAAAGGACGTGGTTATAATCCGCTACGAAGGCCCCAAGGGAGGCCCTGGCATGAGGGAGATGCTTGGCCCCACCGCTAGCATAGCTGGAATGGGCCTTGACAGCTCTGTAGCCCTCATAACCGACGGAAGGTTCTCTGGAGCTACCAGGGGAGCATCCATAGGGCATGTATCACCTGAAGCCGCAGCAGGTGGTCCAATAGGCCTCGTAAAGGACGGGGACATGATAGAGATAGACATACCCAACAGAAAGCTCAACTTGCTGGTGGATGAAAAAGAGCTTGAAGAAAGGCGCAAATCGTTCAAGCCAAAACATCAAGAAACCACTAGCTCTTTCCTGGAAAGATACAGGCACTTCGTTACCTCCGGCAGCACCGGAGCCGTCTTCGAAAAGTAAAAAATAAAAAAAGCAGCTGGGGATTTACCAGCTGCTTTTTACTATCTTGTTACTCGTTTTTTGCTTTCAGCTATTTCTTTTCCTCGTATCCGAGGAACTTGGCTTCGTCCTTGTATCCCAGCTCCCAAAGGGCACTGCGGTATATGTCAAGATATTCTTTTCCTTCCGGAGTCTTCATGCACTCGTCATAAACCAGTTTCAGACCTATCTCCCTGGCCTTCTTCTGGTCCTCTGGGCTCCAGGTGATTATCTCTATGCCTTCCATTTCTTTCCATTTCTCTCTTGCCTTGATCTCATGGACGTATACCATGGCGGACATATAGCGGGCCCTATCAAGAGCGGCGAACACTATGTCCTTGTAATTCTGAGGCAGAGAGTCCCATGCAGCGGGGTTCACCGTGAGGGGGAAGTACTCACAGGTTCCGTTCTGGAACGCAGGATCTATAACGTACTTAACCACTTCGTGGAAGCCCATCCTCATGTTCTCATCCCAGAAGGTCCACTCTGCTGCATCTATGTTGTTGGTCTGCAAAGCCGTGTATATCTCTGGAGCAGGGAGCGAAACGGTGGTTGCACCAAGGGCATTGTAGAACCTTGCACCAAAGCCGGAGGTACGGATTTTCTTACCCTTTATCTCCTCAAGATTGCGGATTGGAACCACAGACATGAGCTGCTCATAAAGGGGGCTAACCATTGCGTGTCCCAAATATTTGATCCCGTGTTTGGCATAGAGCTTCTCGAAATAGGGGAAGAGCTTCTCCGTCACATATGCACCCTCAGCATAGGTCCCCAGGGGATCTCCGGGGCGGGTGGTCAGGATGAAGCCCGGGTCCTTTCCAGGCCAGTAGGCGCCGTACACCATGGAAGCCTGGACGACACCGTTTCTCAAATTGTCAAAGGTCTCAAACACTGGGAAGAGAACGCCGGCTGGGAAAACCTCGATCACGAACTCTCCACCAGAGAGGGTCTCAACGGTCTTTCCAAACTCTTCAGCTATCCTCTGCTGCTCCGTACCAGGCATGGCATGGGTTACCATCCTCCACTTTACCTTCGCAGCAAAGGCTGCGTTAGCGCTAACGAGCACTAGAGCCACCAACAAAAACAGCGTCAAAAACTTTCGCATCTTCCTGCATACCTCCTCTTTTTGTTTTTGTACCAAAACCTTCGTGGAACTACACTCTCTCGCTCAACTACCACCCCCGTTCCACAGTTAAACAACCAAACACTGAAACATAAAGTTTAATAAGTCTAAATGACCAACATCCTCACAGCCCCAAGACCTGTTTCGGTAGCCACAAGAAAAAGTCCGGGAAAACAAACATGATGGCAACGCAGGCTACCTGCAAGACCAAAAATGGAATACTAGCCCTGTAGATCTCCGTTATTGTGACATCCTTAGGCGTTACGCCCTTGAGGTAGAACAAACTAAATCCAAAAGGCGGAGACAAGTAACCACACTGCAAGAGGACGTTGAACACCAAACCAACCCACAGGGGGTCATAACCCAACCTAGCGAGAATGGGAGCAATTATAGGCACGGCAAAGAATATTATCGCTCCTGGTTCCAAGAACATCCCCAAGATAAAGTAGAAAACAGAAGAGGCAATAAGGACCATGACAGCTCCGCCAGGCATGTTCATTGCTAGCTGAGACACCAGGCGATTTCCTCCTACCCCTGAGAAGACCGACCCGAAAGCAGTGGCACCTATCATAACCCAACCGACCATAGCCGTAATGGACAAGGTCTCGTAACAGGAGGAAAAGACAATCTCCCAATTGAGCCTCTTTTTAATCAAGCCGATCAGCATCGCCCCTGCCGCACCGAAAGCCGCTGCCTCCGTAGGAGAGGCGATTCCAGAAAGGATGGAACCCAAAACCAGGATTATTAAAAGGCTGGGAAGGAACACGCTCCTTAATGCGTAAAGTTTTTCCTTAAACGAAGCTCTTTCGTCGGGAGGAAGAGGGGGACACAGATTGGGGTTTATAAGGCTTCTTATAAGGACGTATCCAATGTACAGGATGCCCAGAAAAACACCAGCAGTAAGCCCTCCGGCAAAAAGTCCTCCGATGGAAACCCCTGTGACGGCACCATAAAGAACCATGTTGGTGCTCGGTGGTATTATTTGTCCCAAGGTACCTGAGGCCATAACAATGCCCATGGAGACGTTCTTGTCGTACTTGTACTTCAACATCTGAGGAAGACCTATTAAGCCCAACCCAATAACCCCAGCTGCGACGACTCCCGAAACGGCCCCCAAGAAGGCTCCAACTATTACAGTGGCTATGGCAAGACCACCTCTTAAGCCGCCAGACCACTTATAGAAGGCATCATATAGGTCCTCTACCACGTTGGTTTTCTGTAGTATGTAGGACATGTAGATGAAGAGAGGGACCGCTATTATGACGAAGTTGTTCATGGCTCCCCACGTGGCCGATATCAAGATATTCAAGGCTCCTGGGCCCCAAAGAAAGTAAGAAAAAACTATGGCTACAGCAGAAAGGGAAAAGGCAATGGGGACTCCCGCCGCCAAAAGAAGGAACAAAGCCGCAAACATCAAAAGTGGTAACATATCGCCAGTCATCGCTTACACTCCTTTTTCGTTTTCCATGTCATCAGGTCGCTGAAAGATGAGACGCATCATGTTCTTGAAGGATTGCCACGACATAAGTGCGCAAGATATGGGTATGACCCATCGATACCACCACACTTGAGGGTTGAAGGGCGTTTGATGGGTAGAGCGCTCCTTCATTATGGTCGATCGGATTGCCGTGGGAACACTGAGGTATATCATCACCAAGACCACGAAAAGAACCACTATCTCCCCGAATATACCAAAGATTCTTCTCCACTTTGGGGGAAGGTAGTGGTTGACCACGTCCACGCTGACGTGATTGTTGAGCATGTGGCAGTATGCAGCCCCCAACATGAAAAAACAACCAAAGAGAAATATGGACACCTCAAAGGTCCAGATAGGCGTCCTGTTGAGGAAAAAACCCTTAAGGGAACTGTAAACTATGATGGCAATGAGAGGGAGAATCAGAAGAGATATCATCTTTCCTAACTTATCCATTTGCGCCACTCCTTAATCTAGAATAGACATAAAGCCACTATGAAACAAGGCTCGTAAGACCGAAGGTTTACTTTTGTAGACTTAAACACATACCAGGAAGGTGCCCCACTTTTTCCGTGAAAGCGGACTCATAAAACTTTGAAAAACTTGAGGGGCGCACGTTACAAAGGTAACATGACGCTGACGCCAAATATACTATATGCCACCACCATCATTGTCAACCTGTAGATTGTATAAAAAACGGTAAAGAATACAGCAAATCGTTTGAATCTTTAGAATGGTTCCAGAGATAAGGAATTCATAAAAAATTCTTGAAATGTAAGGTTTTCTTCAAGGGGGATATGCTCTGTTTTTTGGACTACAGAACAGGCTTTATGCCATTCTTTCTCTCCTCCAAGCAAAACCAGCTTGGCCCCCTCCGCTGCTCCGTTGCCTACGGGGATTACCTTGTCCTTCATGGCAGAAGGAATAAGGCCTATCTTCATTGCCGAGTCTGGATTTATGTAATTTCCCAAGGCCCCAGCCAAGACCAATTCATCGACGTCCTTCCAGGTCATACTGGCCTTTTCCAAAAGGGCTTTCATAGCGGCCACCACTGCTCCCTTGCTAAGCTGTAGCTGACGAAGGTCCTTCTGGGAGATGAAGATCTCTCGACTTTCTCCCTTAGCTATCATCACTACCCTTTCTCCACCTCTTTCCACTACCATAGAGGCCAAAGATGGGTTTTTTATATTTTCTGGAGGATTAATCCTCCCCGAAGGGAGAACCACCCCTCCCTCGCAGAGGATCGCCACAGCATCCACCAAACCCGAGCCGGTAATCCCCACAGGTTCTCCTCCTCCTATGACCTTAGGGATCATGTTCTCTCCTTCCCAAGAGAGCTCATTGACAGCCCCTGTTGAGGCCACCATTCCACAGAAAATATTTCCTCCTTCGAACGCAGGCCCTGCAGCCGCAGAACAAACTAAGATCTTGCCTTGGTGTATCAAGGCTATCTCTCCGTTGGTCCCCAGATCAAGAACCAACCTGGTCCTTTGAGGCATCACCGATTCCACGAAGTGCAAAAGTCCGACCATATCCGATCCTACGAATCCGCCTATCAGGGGCAAAAACCTTATCCTCGCACTGGAGGAGACCCCCAAGGAGAAATGGTCCGCCTTATCACAAGATGGACCTTTCTGCACTGGACAAAAAGGAGCTCTCCCCAGAGTGACGGGCAAAAGCCCCTTGAAGAAGTGATGCATACACGAATTACCGATCACCAAAACTTCTTCGCAGTTCTTCAAGTCAGCCCCCACATCTGAAGCTAGACGCGCAAGAAGAAGAGCAACTTCCTCTCTCAGGCCCTTGACCATAGCCTTAAAGGTCTCTTTTTCCTTGAGAGCGTGGGCTATCCTTGAAACCACATCCGCTCCGAAGGGAACTTGGGGATTTCTGCTCATAAGGGCACCCAGTTGATGTCCCTTTTTCAGATCCAGCAAATAGCAGGCTATCGTCGTGGTCCCGATATCACATACCGCCCCTAAAATGGGCTTTTCTTCCTGCTGTGAGCTTACGGATACCACATCCTGCCCTCTAAGGGTAGCTGAAACATCCAAGGTCTGACGTTCCATAAAAAGCTCTGCGATATCAGCCATTACCTCGTCTCTTATGGGATTTACAGGTCGTCCTGCAAGAGAGGAAAATTTTTCCCTCAACGCTTCCTCCAGGCTCTCGTATGCTCTTATCTCCTCCCAGCCCAAGGAAACATTGATCCTGATCGTTTCTGGGGAAACTTTTATTCTCGCCGGTTTTACTACAGAAGCTATCTTCTTTTGGCTTTTTATCTCCTCGAAATGAACGCTAACTCGAAGCTCTCCCATGATCCTTACTCTGCACGCAAGCCTAACCCCCTTGGAAAGGGACTCCTCTCCCAAAAAGGTCCTCTCCAAACTGTCCGGCAGGCTTGCCTTCCCTGAGACCATGACCTTACACTTGCCGCATAGGCCAAAGCCTCCACAGGGAGCCTCAATAGCAACTTTTTCTCTTCTTAGGACATCAAGAAGGTTGTCCCCCTCCTGACAGTAACAAACCCTTTGGTGTCCATTTCCCGTTTCAATTACCACCCTGCAAGAATTTTTCGGCAAACCTACCACCTCTAGGTTAGTTATCAAAGGGGAAATCGCCCATATCTTCCAGACTTCTTGAAGTAGCGTATTTTCTAGATGACCGCAAATGATACCTCATGGCCGCTTCAGCTGCCTTGGAGTCCCTCTCCTTGAGGGCCGTCACTATGAAATGGTGCTCCAGCGGAGAATCAAGCTCGTTCTCCCCGAGCTCATATATGGGGTCAAACAAGGCCAAAAATATATCGTAGCGAAGTATCAAGTTCTTTATACTTTGTTCCAAGAGGCAGTTTCCCGAGATTTTAGCTATAGTACCATGAAACTCATCGTTGACCTCTATATAGCCTTTGAGGTCTCTTTTATGAAAAGCCTCCCTTTCCCTGGAAATCAATCCTTCAAGATAACAAATGTCCTCCCCTGTCGCTCGTTCGGAGGCCAATGCCGCAGCAACGGGCTCCAGAGTCTCCCTCATGAAGACCACCTCTTCTATGTCCTTTGAAGAGGGCAGAGCGACAACCGCTCCCTGGGTTGGAGAAGGCTCCGCCAACCCCTCCGCCATGAGACGTTTTATGGCCGCCCTAACCGGCGTTCGGCTTATCTTGAGCTGCTTTGCCAGAGCCGGCTCAGAGAGCCTGCTTCCCGGTAGAAGCCTCCGAGCTAGAATGGCCTGCTTTATCTTTTGATATGCTTCGTTCTCCAGCGTTCCCGTCGTAGGCAAGGAAAGTCCCCCTTTTTATTGAGCACGATTATATCAACAAGGAAATAAAAAGGGCAGGGGTACAAGGCATTCCTCCCCCTACCCCTCAAGACCCTTTAACTACAGCTCTTTCACTTCATGATGGACTTTTACCCCTCGTTTTTCCATCTCCTCTATGAAACGTTTAACTGCTACCTGGTTGCTGCCTATCATCTCGGGAGTGTTCACACCAGGCATGTCAACTATGCCTTCAGCTATGAGGCGGCCCATGATAACACAGGGGAAGCCTGTGGTACGAGCCATGGAGGTGTATCCTGTCTCCATGTCCCTTTCATCGTACATAACGAAGGTATGGCGAACAGTCTTTTTGTCCTTTTTACCAGTAACGTCTATCTTAAAGAAGGTGAACTCCACCTCGTCGTCCTCCAACTTCATCTTGGGGTAAGCCAAAGCCGCAAAGAACTCCCTGGGAGCTATCTTGCACCCTTTGATCTCTATGGGCTCCAAATCGAAGAAACCTATGTCCCTCAAAAACTTCAACCTATCGGCCGTTCCAGGATACCTCAAGGTCTTCTCCGATATGTTTTTGGCGGGAATGGTTTTAAGGAGAGAGCGGAGGCCATCGGTCAGGAAACCCTCCATCTCGGGAAGATCTAATCCAGGTATGTCAAACTTGTACACCTCGTTCATGCTCAAAGCAGGCATCTCGACTATTTTGCCGTCTTTCTTGAACCGAACCGGACGGACATACTCCTCTATGCAGTCGTCGGGAGAGAATACGAACTTGTAGTTGAAGGGCTCCTTGGGCTCCTTTGGAAGCCCCGTAACATATATGTCCACGTCCTCAACTTCGTCGAGCTGGTGTACGGCGCTTCCTATCAAAACGTTGGAGAAACCTGGAGTGACGCCCACATCCTCGAATATGGTAACTCCTGCCTTCTTGGCCTCCTCGTCCCACTGGAAATAATCCTCCGCCATGAAGCTTATGTCCGACATGTTCTTTCCAGCCCTGATCACCGCGCCCATCATCTGGAAGCCCAAGAAACCAGGGACCGCTCCTATAACCAGATCATAGTCCTTTACGGCTCTTTCTATGGAATCAGGGTCTGCAAAATCCACATCGTTTCGGGTGTGTACAGCTCCATTTGATTTCTTTGCTATTCTATCCAACGCTTCTTGACTCTTATCCGCCACAGTTACATCGTAATTCGGGTCAGAGCCTAAATCCAACGCCATTACAGAACCAACAAGCCCGCCGCCTAAAACTATCACCTTTTTCATGCACCCTACCTCCTTGAACGTTTGTGTATACATATTTTGAATACATAGTTATTATACCTTATGATGGCATCCGGTCAACGTCCAAAAGTTTTAAAATAAATTTATGGACCTTGCCTTGAAAGTCCTGATAAAATCCTCATATCCTCGGCGCTTGGCGGGGAAGAGTGTTTTGTAAAGGGAGCTCAAAGGGTGAAAATTTTCTTCGAAAACAGATCTGGTTTACTGGTTGACACAAAAAGAGTACACACGTCGGAGTTTATTGCACCTCAAGGAAATAACCTCAGGCCTTATTACGATAAAAGCGCTTCCCTCCGGGAAAGGTTCGAGGTTTTTATCAGCCTTTGGCAGAACAGTCTAAAAGAGGCACTGCTTGATCCCTTTGCTCGGGTTATCCTTCTGGACCAGGAAGGTCTGCATAAGTTTTTTACCCTGCCTAGTGATGGGTTTTTCATATGTGCTGCAGCGTCTTTTTGGACCATAGGGCCTAAGCTTGAAGAGCATGCCTCACATCTTGCAGCATCAGGACAGGCAGTGGAGGCTCTCATTTTGGACGCTTTGGGAACCATGGCTCTTGCGGAGGCAAAGGAAAGGGTAAGAAATTTCATAGAAAAAGAAATCGCCATACCCCTCGGACTCTATTCAGCAGAACATTACCCCACTGGGGAAGAAAAAATCCTTTCTGAGATGCTGGCCCTTTTTCATACCTCGGCAAAAAGAAGGGGCGCAGAAGGGACAAGTCCCACCTCCAAGGAGCCCTTGTACCCCATGAAGTCCGGGTTTTGCCTTTTCTTGTTCAGCGAAAATGAAGTGGAACTAAAGACATCGGAAAAAAGGTGCAAGCCTTGCCTTAAAGAAGGTTGTGGCTACTTTCAAATCGGAGGGTGTCCTATAATGAAAGCGGACGGACCTTAAAAGCTGGCCGCCCGCTCCTGCCCGTTGGAACATCAAATTACCTTATCCAAGCATATAATAATCCAGTATGGCCTCTATGTGGATCTGAGTGGTATCCAAGATGGGTACCTCCAGATCTTCTTCCTTGATGATGAGGGGAAGTTCGGTGCATCCCAAAACCAAAGCTTCTCCACCTTCTTGATGAATCATCCTATTGGCTATTTCCAATATCCTTTCCTTCTCCTCGGGAAGAACTATGCCCGCCTCCAGGTTTGGGAAAATTATGTTGTGAATCGCCCTTTGATCCTCTGCCTCGGGAACTATGGCCTCTATCCCGTACTCCGAAAACTTCTCCGTGTAAAGGCCACTGCTCATGGTAAAGCCCGTTCCAAAGATTATGACCTTCTTGAAATTTTCCTTCTTGGCGGCTTTGCAAGTCTCCTCCACGATGCTTACAAGAGGCAGAGGAGACTCCGCCTTCACCTTCTCAAAGACTATGTGCGCCGTATTGGCAGCCATGGCGGCAAACTCCGCCCCACCTAGAGCCAATCGCTTGATAGAATCTATAAGCCGCTGAGAAAAGGATTCCCAATCCTTTGCCGCAGCCAGATGGTACATCTCTGAAAGGTCTAGGCTGTCTATTATCATCAAAGGATAGATGTCTTTCCCCGTCCTCTCCCTAAAGCCCTGGATTATCCCCTTGTAGTAATGAACCGTAGACTCAGGCCCTATGCCTCCCACTAGACCAAGCTTTCTCACCTTAAACCGCCCTCCTTGTCAAACCAGGTTGATGCATACTACATTAGATATTCTACAGCAAAAGCCCCGTAAAACTCGGCAGCTTTTATAAGTTTGTCTATTTCCACGTACTCGTTGGGTTGATGGGCTAACCTTGCTTCACCAGGCCCCAAAATAACCATCGGCAAGCCTGTCTCCGGCACGAAGACAGCCCCGTCAGTGTAGTAATTGACACCTCCTGGCACTAACTCTCTTCCAAAGACCTTCTCTCCAACCTTCTGTGCAAGCTTCACTAATTCATGCCCCTCGTCGGTCTCCACGGAAGGCCTGTCGTTTTCCACCATTATGGATATATCGACGTCTGGGTTCTTCTCCTTCATCTTTTCCACTATGGATCTAAGATCCTCCATGATTTCCTTATGATTCATTCCCGGTACCGTCCTTATGTCGACAGTGATCTCGCAACGGTCTGGGACCACGTTGGTCTTTATGCCTCCTTTTATGGTGCCTATATTCATGGTAGGACAGCCAAGGAGTTCATGTTCCTGATATTCAAATTTGTAACCGCAAAGCTCTTCCATAAATTGCTTCATGTGTAAAATTGCGTTTATACCCATCTCAGGCATTGAACCATGCGCCGTCTTTCCCAAGGCCTTAACTCTTAGCCACAAAGCTCCTTTTTCTGCTATATACAACTCGTTTCCACTGGGTTCTCCAATCAGGATAGCTCCAACTTTAGACATCTCTTTTTCTTTTAAAAGTTCCTTTGCCCCAATACTATCGGTTTCCTCACCTGCCGTTGCAGCTATTATGAGGTTTCCTTCAAGCTCCACTTTAGATTTTTTTAGAGCGCCTGCAGCCATGATCATGGCCGCAAGGCCAGATTTCATGTCTGCTGCACCTCTACCATAAATTTTATTTCCAACAATTTCTCCCGAAAACGGCCCATACTCCCACCTAACATCCCCTGGAGGTACCGTATCAAGGTGACCGTTATACAGCAAAGCCGGCCCTTTACCCTTTCCCCTTAAGACCCCCACTACATTTGCCCTCTTTTCTCCAATGGGGCGAAGGTAGACATCAAGGCCCAGCTCTTCCATCTTCTCCG